>JAVJQK010000101.1 GCA_040218145.1 Sandaracinaceae bacterium
CGGAGCTGCAATCTCCGGCCCTCACCCTATGCGCGACGACGATCGTCTCCCGGCCCGTCGCGCGTGGCCCACTTTCCGGACGGAGCCCGGGCACCGGTGACGTCGGTGGGAATGGTCTCCATCGAGGCCGGTGGGGACAGCGTCACCGCCCTCGCCGACGCAGCCCTCGTCCGGCTCGATCGGCAGGATGAAGTGGACCGTCCCTTCGAGCTCCGGGTCCACGAGCGCGAGGTCGACCGCGGCCAGCGGGAGCAAGAGCTCCGCGTGCTCCGCCACGCGCTCGGCGAAGACATCCTCTGGCTCCGGGAACGCGCAGAAGTCCTCGCTCGCCTCGAAGATCGTGAGCGGCATCATCGAACGATAGCTTGGTCGCTCGCGTAGAATCCGCGGTCGAAAAAAGTTCGCGCGCGATGTCGATCTTCGCGGGGCTAGATCGTCGCCCTAGCAGAAACGCGATGTCCGGCGCGAGATGGCGCGGACGAAGGAGATTCCCATGAAGGTGATGGTTTTCGTGAAGGCGAACGCAGACTCCGAGGCCGGCGTGATGCCGAGTGAGGAGATCCTGCGCGAGATGGGCCGCTTCAACGAAGAGCTCGTGGAGGCCGGGGTGATGCTGGCCGGCGAGGGGCTGCACCCCAGCTCGCGCGGCAAGCGCGTGCGCTGCGAGGGCAAGAAGCGAACGGTGATCGATGGGCCGTTCGCGGAGACGAAGGAGCTCGTGGCGGGCTTCTGGATCTGGCAGGTGAAGTCGATGGACGAGGCGATCGAGTGGGTTCGACGCGCTCCCTTCCAGGAGGGCGAGATCGAGCTGCGGCCCGTCTTCGAGCTCGAGGACTTCGGCGAGGAGCTCACGCCGGAGCTCCGCGCGCGGGAGGAGCGGCTGCGGGACGAGGTCGAGCGACGGCAGGGCGACTGACGCGCGATGGCGACGCCGCACGAGGTCCGCCGCTCGATCGAGGCGGTGTGGAGGCTGGAGTCCGCGCGCTTGCTCGGAGGCCTCGTGCGGATGGTGCGCGACCTGGATCTCGCGGAAGACCTCGCGCACGAGGCCCTCGTCGCCGCGCTCGAGACGTGGCCGCGCGACGGCATCCCGGACCGGCCGGGCGCGTGGCTCATGACCACGGCCAAGAACCGCGCGCTCGACCGCGCGCGGCGGAGCAAGGTCCGTCAACGCGAGCACGACGCGCTGGCGGCCGAGGCGCCGTCGCAGACGACGTTCGACCCGACGACGCTGGACGAACACGTGGGCGACGATCTGCTCCGGCTGATCTTGATCGCCTGCCACCCCGTGCTGTCTTCGGACGCGCGGGTCAGCCTGACGCTGCGGCTGGTGGTCGGCCTGACGGTCGAGGAGATCGCGCGCGCCTACATGGCGGCGGAGACCACCATCCAGCAGCGGATCGTGCGCGCCAAGCGGACGCTGCGGGAGGCGCGCGCGCCGTTCGAGGTGCCGCGCGGGGCCGAGCTGACCGCGCGGCTCGAGTCGGTGATGCAGGTCGTCTACCTGATCTTCAACGAGGGCTACGCCTCCACGCGCGGCCCGCGCTGGCTGCGCGAAGAGCTCTCCGACGACGCGCTGCGACTGGGGCGGACCCTCGCCGCGCTCGTGCCCGACGAGGCCGAGGTGCAGGGGCTACTCGCGCTGATGGAGCTGTCGGCCTCGCGCGCTCGAGCTCGCCTCGACGCCGACGGCCGGCCCGTCCTGCTGCTCGATCAGAACCGCGCGCTCTGGGACCGGCTGCAGATCGGGCGTGGCCTCGCGGCGCTCGCGCGCGCGGAGTCCCTCGCGTCGCCGCTCGGGCCCTACACGCTGCAAGCCGCGATCAACGCCTGCCACGCGCGCGCGGCGAGGGCCGAGGACACCGACTGGCGCCGCATCGTCGCGCTGTACGACGCGCTGGTGGAGGCGACGGGCAACCCCGTGGTGGAGCTCAACCGCGCGATGGCCGTCGCGATGGCGTACGGCCCGGCCGATGGGCTCGCGCTGGTCGACCAGCTCATCGAGGACGGCGAGCTGCAGGGCTATCACTGGCTCCCGAGCGTGCGCGGAGAGCTCCTGGCGAGGCTCGGTCGCCACGACGAGGCGCGCGCCGAGCTGCACCACGCGGCCGAGCTGACCCAGAACGAGCGAGAGCGCGAGAGCCTCCTCGCCCGCGCCGCGCGCCTGGCCTGATACGCTCGCGTCCGTCATGGGTCGACGAAGGCACGATGACGACGACGAGCCGAGCGCCGAGGGCGACGACTGGATCGAGTGGGGCGGGGAGCTCGTCTTCGCGGTGGACTTCACGCCGGGCGGGGCGCCCATCGGGCTGACGCGAGAGGAGTGGCGCGCCGAGAACCTCCGCTACCGCGCGCGCCGCGGCTGGGCGCGCGCCTACGCGGTGCTCGAGACCACGCTCCGCAAAGCCGCGCCCGACGCCGAGCTCGACATCGGGCGCGTGCGCAAGCGGGGCGAGGGGCTGTCGCGGGACAGCTATGGCGCATACGTGGAGCTCACGCCGGATCCAGGCGAGCTCTCCGACCTCTACATCGTGCGCCTGCCGCGACCGGACGCGGATGACGACCTCGGAGCACGCACGTACAGAGAGGCGGAGCTGCTCTGGCGCCTGGCCGAGCTCGAGCTGCCGTTCCGGATCCCGCAGGTCCTCTCGGTGGTGCCGGAGCGACATGGCCCGGCCATGGTCCAGCGCGCAGTGGAGGGGCTGGAGCTCGATCGCGACGGGGCGCCCTGGAAGGTGGTCGGTCCGGTCGCCGCGCAGGTGCACGCCATCGAGGTCGACCACGTACGTGCCCTCGTCACAGAGGTGCACGACTCGGCGCGCGCCCACGTGCTCTCCGAGCTGTCGGAGCTCGAGGGCGACGCCTCGCCCGAGCTCCGCGACGCGGCGGCGTGGGCGGCCGCGCATGCTCCAGGCGAAGACGTGCCCGCGCGTCTGCTGCACGGCGATCTCCTGCCGCAGAACATCCACGCGTCGCCGCCGGATCCGCCCTCGGTGATCGACTGGGAGTACGCCAAGGTCGGCGACCCCGCGTACGACCTCGCCATCGTCACGCGCGGCGTCCGGCGCCCCTTCAAGGTGGAGGGCGGCCTCGAGAAGCTGGTCGACGCGTACCGCAACGCGGGCGGCGCCCCCTCCGTGAGCCCTCAGGCGGTCCAGGTGCACGAGCTATCCATGCTCGGCGCGTGGTACCGAGGCGAGCTCGAGGACACGACCCGCCGGCCCACCGGGCAGCCGCTCAACAGGCTGCGCGCGCTCCTGAAGCGGCTGCGTCCGAGCGTATGAACAGGTCGATTTGCGCGAACGCGCGCGGTCGAGGATCGTCGGAGAGATGGAGCGACAACGCGTGCGTATGTTCTTCTCCGGGCCGCCGACGGCAGCTCAGCTCCGCGTGCTGCGCGTCGTGTTCCCGCCCCTGGGCGCGTTCCCTCCCGCCACGCTGCGTCAGCGCCTCGGAGCGCTGCCCGTGTGCGTGCTCGAGCGCGAAGCGGATGGGGACGCCGCGCAGGCGCTCTCCCGGCTGGCCGCGGCCGGGCTCGCCGTGGAAGCTTGCGCGCACCACGACTACGGCGCCCCGTACCTGCGACGCCTGCTACCCGCTCCACCCGCGAGCTGGGACGAGACGCGCAGTCGCCTCGAGTGTGTCTTCTACCCGTCGTTCGACCCCGAGGTGATCCTGCGGCTCTGGCTGGATGGGGCGCGAGCGCGCATGCAGCTCTCATCCCGGAGCGCGCCTGTCCTGTGGGAGCACTTCATGCCCCAGCTCTCCCTCGACAAACCCAGCGAGCCGCCTCCCGTCCCCACCGGCGAGGTCGCGGACGTGGAGCCCATCGACGGCCTGCTCTCGCGCGCCCTCCTGATGCGGGAGCGGCCGCACGATCCCAGCGGCGCAGTCCTGGTGGATGGCATGAACATCCAGATCGCGACGCGACGGGGCAGCCAGACGAACGAGACCTATCACTGCGCGACCGATCCGGCGGCGCGCGAGCTGCTGGGTCGAATCCTCGCCCTCGGGAGCGCGCGACTCCAAGAGCCGCAGAGCCGACGCCACATCGAGGCGCTCCAGCGCTACGTCCGCTGAGGCTCGATGACGGTGCCGGGCCCGGCTATCGTCGCGCGATGGACCGCGAAGCGTGCAATGTAGCCGTGCACGGCACACTCCCCGCCGCGCCGTGGAGGCTCGCCGATGGGTGCTGGCCGCGCACCGGGGCCGACCGCCGCCAGTCGCGACGCGTCGGGGTGCTCGGGCCCAATCGCGGGAGCACGCGCACCGTGTGCGCGCTGCCCGGTCCGAGCTCGGCCCTGGCACAACTGGCCGCGGCCGAAGAGTCGATCTGGATCTCCCGCGCCGACCACCTCCTCTGTTTCGACCTACGGGGCGAGCTGCGCTGGTCCGCGGCGGCGGGCGACCGGAGCGCGCGCTTCACGTCTGCGCCCCTCATCCTGTCCGACGGGACGGCCGCGCTCCGCTCCGGCCGTAGGCTGTCGTTCGTGAGCGCGCGTGGCGTTGTCGGTCGCGTCGACTGGACCGGGGCCGATGACTCCGGGCCCGCCCCCAACCTCACCGCGGACGGGCGCATCGTCCTGACGTCGATGAGCGGCGAGGTGGCCCTCGCGAGCGCCGACGGGGCGGTGACCCCGGTCGGGTCCTTCGGCTACGACATCCTCCCGCCGGCCATTCAGGACGACGGGACGTTGGTGATCAGCGGATACGGCGGGAGCGGGTTGGTTTGCGTCACCCCGTCGGGGGAGCGCGTCTGGGCCGGCGACTCGAGGGACCCCGACCTCCTGCCCTCCGTCAACGCGTCCGGCGTCGTGGCGGTGGGCGCGCTCGGCGGCGGATCGTCGTTTCACTCTCCGTCCGGCGGCAGGCTCGGGAGCTACGGCGAGGGGGCCGCGTTCGCCGAGCTCGGCGGAGGGCAGTGGGCCGCGCTCGGTCCGACCTCGCTGGCCTGCGTCGACAGTAGCGGAGTCGTCTCCTGGACGCGCGCGCTCGGAGGAGAGATCGACCTGGCCTGGGGCGGCCTCGGCCCGGTGATCGACCAGGCGAACCGCGTCTACTTTCCCCGCGCCGGAGGCTTCGCGTGCGTCACCCGGAGCGGCGAGGCGGTGTTCGACCTCGACCTGCCTGCGACCCCCAACGACGTCGCGATCGTGAGCGAAGGCGTCGCCGCCGTCGTGGTCGGGGACGCGCTACACCTCGTGACGTGACGCTCACCCGGGAGCGTCGACGCGAAAGAGCGCCCACGCCTGCGGCGCGTCGTCTTCGCTGAGGCCCCACTCCTCCGACACGGTCGTGACCAGGGCGCGGGCGTCGTCCCACGCGTCGAGCAGGCCGACCTCGTTGAGGCGTTCGGGGACGCTCGCGATCGACGGCGGGAGGCCGCCGTAGTCCACGAGGTAGGAGTCTGTGCCATCGAGGACGTCGTATCCGAGGAAGCGCACGCCCGTGGGCGGATCCGAAGGGCGGCGGTCGGCCGGGAAGGCGAGCTGCGCGTAGGCTCGGGGCGACGGGGTCACGCCGCGCCGCTGGGCCTCGTGACGCAGGCGTGCGAGGAGTCCGGCGTCGGGCCAGGCGCTCAGGTCGTCGCGGCCCGCGAGGATGGGGTTCCGTATGACCGACGAGGTGTAGACCGCCTCACGCGTGGCGAGCAGCTCGTCCGCTCTGGATCCCGGGTCGTGCGCGCTGGTGAGCGGCTCGCGCAGTGTCAAGACAGCGTGGGTGAAGTCCGTCATGCGGGAGCTTCTACTCCGCTTGCGCTCAGACGACAAGCTCGGTTGCCGCCACGACTGATCGAGGCGATCGGGATGGTGACGCGCAGGCTCAGCGCCAGAACCCCCAGATGGGCGGAGAGGCGATCAGAGCGCCCAGCCCGCCGCTCAGCGCGACCACCGTCAGCCAGAGGCCGACGCGCCAGAGGAGACCCGGGATGGCGCGCGCGATGCGTCCAGCCATCAGCGCGAGGATCCTGCGGCGGCTGGCCGTCATCAGCACTCGCCGACCGCGGTAGGGTGACCCTTCGCGCAGGAGCAGGCGTGCGTTTCTCGGGAGGCGCGCAGTGGCGCGCCCCGCCCGCCAGCGGAGGGCCCAGCGGACGGGGACGAGCGGGCTCAGCAGGAGCGCGAGCACGGCGAGCAACACGCCGAGCCCCGCCGCCCACGGAGTCACGCCGAGCTCGAACGGGCTCCGCTCGGGGGGCCGCGGGACGCCGTGGTCCAGCTTGACCAGGCGCTCGCCAGGATGGAGCTCGGCGTCCAGGTGGACGGCCAGGGCGGCGGGCGCGTGACCCGAGCCTTCACCGAGAATCATGGGCAGCGACAGCGTCTCCAGCTCGTCGAGGAGGAGGTAGGTCTGCTCGAGGTCGCGCCATCGGGGGTGATGGCAGCGAGTCGCGCCAGCCGTCGTGGCGCAGTCGGCACCCGCCTCGCGCCACACCTCGACGGGGTGCGCCCGTACGTCGCGGAGCGCCATGTCGACGAAGGGCCAGCGCGCCATCGCGGCGGTCCATCCGGGCGACTCACCCCGGAGGAACGCCAGCTCGATCGTGTTCGCGCGGCGCAGGTGCGGGAGCGCCGCGCGCAGATCGTCGAGCGTGACGCCACGCGTCAACAGCACGGGGGTCGCGTAGAACGTGCCGAGGTCGACGACGTCGCCGGGCTCGAGAACACGGTGGGTGCCCGCGCCGAAGACGTGGGTTCTCCGGCCCGACTCGAGCACGAACGACGCGTGGCTCGGATCGCGTGTCATCAAGAAGGACGCCCCATGCCCCTCGGAGTCGAGCCGAAGGGGAGCGACGCCGAGCTCCCTCCAGATGGCCTCGGGTCGAGACTGCGGAAAGCCGGTGGACAGCGGCGGCTCGAACGCGGAGCTCGAGGCGAAGAGCAGCACGAGCAACACCGGCCAACCGACCATCGCGGGCGCGCCGCGCAGCGCCGAGCGCAGCAGCGCCCAGGTGATCCACGCGACCGTGACCGTGACGCCGATGAGCTCGACCGCGCTCGACGCGGCCGCGAGGTGGTTCAGCTCGGCTGCGCCCGCCGGGTCGTCACACGCAGTCATCGCCGCGTGTAGGGCCGCGACGTCGACGAGCAGGCGAGTCGAGAGCCAGAGCGCGATCGCGACGGGCGCAGGGTGACCGCGGCCGCCTCGCAGCCCCAGCGACACCACGAGGAGCGCGAGCGCCTGGAACCCCACGCGCACGCCGAGCGGCTCGACCACGCGGCACGGCGCCCCGGTGGCCGGGTCGATCGGGGAGAAGCAAGCGAACGATTGCCCTCCCCACCTCGCGAACAGAACGCCGGCGAGGACGAGGGCGCCGGCCGTGACCGCGAGCCAGCGGACGTCCCGCTGCTGGCCGCGTGTCGGGCGAGCCGGGAGCCACGACGACGCGACGGCGGCCGCCAGGCTCAGCCCGACGAGGATCGTGCAGCCCGCGTAGGTGACGCGGTCCCCGATCCACGGACACAGCGCGACGCCGAACGCGCCCGCCAACAGCCAGTCCGAACGCTCACCCAGTCGCACGCGCATGCGCGCGTGACACCGACCGACGGCGTCGGTTCCGACGCATGGCCCATCGAGCGACGCCGAGGGGCGTCAGGAGCAGGGTGAAGTACAGCCACGTGTTCAGCGCGAAGCCCGGCCAGACGGGGCGATAGGGCAGACCGTCGACGACGCCGTAGTTGCCGCCACTCATGGGGCGAGCCGCGATGGGGATCGCGCCCTCGAGCACGGTCCCCGCGCGGCCCCAGCGGCGCTCGGATCCGACCGCCTCGAACGGGAAGCCCGCGCGCTCCACCTTGAGGGTGCGGTGGCGCGGATCGACGAGCGAGGCCGGGGGGACCGGGCCGCCCTGGATGCGCACGCGACGATAGCCGATGAAGTCCGTGGCGTCGCGGAGCACGACCACCTCCGCCGCGTCGCCCCCCGGCACGTGCGCGTCCCAGGTCTCGCGGATCGCCGCGGCGGAGAGTCGCGCCTCGTGACCCGGCAGCGGCTGCTCGAGGATGAGCATCCACGCGACGACGGGCACCAGCGCCGGGGCGAGGACCAGCGCGCAGAGCCCGTACGCGATCTCCCAGCGCATCAGCCTGAGGTACGCCCCGCGCGCGAGACTCTCCCCATCGCACGCAACCGCCAGCGAGCCGCGTCGATGTCACGCGGGGAGGGCAAGATGGCCCAGGGCGACTCAGCGGGTGAGCGAAGACAGCGAACGATGACTCGGCTCTGTCTGACGATCGTGGTGCTCGCGATGAGCGGGCCGGCTCACGCTCAGGGGCTGCTGGTGGGGACGAACGGCGAGACGCCTCGACGCGGGGTGACGCATCTGATCGTGATGCGTGGAGACGCGGGCGCGGTGTGGACCCTCGCGACGGAGGTCGAGGGCGCGGAGGGACCGGTGGCGTTCGTGGTCGCCGTCCCCGCGTCCGTCCGGGAGCGGCACGTGGGGCGGGGCCGGCGCTCGGCGCTGCGATCCGTCGAACGTGTGTCGGCGCCCACCCTCGTGGAGCTCTGGGAGCGAGACCCCTGCGTCACAGCGTTCACGGGCTCCACGGGGACGGAGGCGCCTACCGGAGCCTCGAGGGACACGCCGCTCGCGCCGTCGGCGGGGACGCCGCGCTGGTTCCTCAGCCGCCCACGAGAGCTGCCGCGGCGACTTCGTGAGCGTGGCTTCTCGCTCTCGGACGCCGGGGCCCTCGCGGGCGCAGAGCAGCTGCTGGTCGTGGTCTCGGAAGCCCGGTCCGACGCCGGCCCCCGCCTGGTCGGCCCGGTCCGGATCGAGGTCGCCGAGGGCGCGCCGCTTCCGACGCTGGGAACGGCGGGCGAGCTCTGGCTGTCGGTGCTCGCGCGGGAGCGCTTCGAGATCGCGGGACGGCGCACGGTCCCGATCCAGACTCGCCACGAGCTCGCGGCGGGGGCGGCGGCGGCGTTCCCCGAGATCTACCGCGCGCTGGCCACGCGCACGCTCGAGCGGAGCCCGGACTCCGTCGTCCTGGAGCACGCGCGCGGCCTCGGCCGATGCGAGCGATGTGTCCGCGCGAGCGAGCTCGGCGCCCTGGGTGCCGACGCGCTCTACCCCGACGCGTCGAGCCCGAGCTGGGCGCGCTGGAGCGGGCTCATGAGCGAGCTCGTCTCGACGCGGATGTGCCTGCGCACCGATGGATCCCCGCTTCAGTTGCGGCCGGGGACCCCGCTCGCAGGCGGTCGCGAGATGGAGGCGGCCAGCGCGCACGGGGCCAGCCCATCTTCCGAGAACTGGTTCGTCGCGCGCTTCACGGTCCGGCACCCGTGGGCTGGCCCCATCGATTGCGCGGCGCCCGCGCGCGGTGGATGGAGCCCCGTCCCGAGCGGCCTCGACGAACGGCCTGTCCCTCCGGTCACCACGCTGGAAGAGGCCTTTCCGCGAGGCATCCCAGCGCTCGACATCCCACCCGCGCCGCGTGCGCCGCTCGTGCGCCGTGAGCCCCCCGCCCCAGCGGCCGACCCGAGCCCCCCGTCAGCGCGCTCCGGGTGCCGATGCCACGCGGGCGCGACGGGTGGTACACCGATCCTCACCATGCTGGCGCTCCTGCTCCTCGCGACACGGGCACGACCCAGGCGATGACGTGGCGCATCCACAGCTTCTCGCGCGCGTCCGGCCAGGGCACCGTGGTCTCGCCGCACTTCGGCCCGTGGGCCTTCGGACCGGCGGAGAACACGTTCGATACGCGAGACTTCGAGGTGGGGGAGCGAGTGCTCGTGGAGCTCGACGGGCCGAAGCACGCCTACGTGGTCCGCGCGGTCGTCGCCGAGCGGCAGCGGCAACCGGAGGGTACGGAGTGCGAGGCGTTCGCGGAGCTGAACCGCGCGCGGCCTCCCGACGTCCGGGTCGAGGAGTCGAGCGAAGCCACGCTGCGTCTGTGGCTCGGCGACTGCTGCGAGGCCTGCGGCGACTGGTGGACGGTGCGCTTCACGACCCCGCGCGGCGCCGAGCTGGACGAGGACACGGACCTGGACAGCCCACTCCTTCGCTACGCGAGCGACGGCGAGGTCGCCGAGAGCGGGCTCTCGGTGCTCGATGGACGGCGCGCCTACTGCATCGTGACGGGGCACGGATCGGGGCGCGACGGGCCGCGCGTCTTCTTCACGGCGGAGCGCGTCGAGGTCGAGCACCACGCGCACGACCCAGCCACGTGGAGCCGGTGAGGCGGGCCGGGTGGTACCCTCGCTCGCCATGGACTCACGGCTCCACGACGCGGTCTCGGATGGGGACCTCGCGATCGTCACCACGCTCCTGGAGGACGGCGCCTCGCCGCTCGCGGTGCGCGACTCGGGGGAGTCGGTGCTGCGCGCCGCGCACCGGCACCGCGAAGGCGAGCCGCATGGCGCGGAGGTGTTCCAGCTGATCCGCCGCGCGGCGCGCGAGGCCATCGAGAAGGTCGCGGACCGGGTGACCGGGCTCGGGAGCCAGGACGCGCCGGGCGGAAAGGGCGCGGAGGCGCTGCGGCGATCCGTCGAGGGCGAGCTCGACGTGCTGCTCGCGGAGTGCGACGTGAAGGTCGCCGCGCGCGCGCTGGCGGAGCTCGTCCAGGCGCCGCGCCGGGAGGCGGACGTGGCCGCGCGACCCGTGGCCGACGCCGCGCGGCTCGCCTTCGTCTATCGCAAGGAGAGCTCCGCGTGGGCGGTGTTGCCGCTCCGCTTCGCGAGCGACTCGCCCTGGAACGTCGAGAACGTGCACGAGCTGGCCGCGCGCGGAGACGGCATCGCTCCGCTCGCGCGGGCGCTCGCTCAGGCGGCGGGGTGCCGCGTCGCGCACGTGGAGGCCGACGCGCTCACGATGTACGCGCCCGACGGTCGCATCGAGACGCCGAGTCGGCTCGAGGATGGCTGGCTGCCGGAGGAGGCCGACCCGCCGGGCGGGGAGGCCGCGGCGCGGCGACGCGAGCAGATCCGGCGCGTGGACCACACGCTCGACGAGCTCGACGTGGACCTGCCCGCGATGCGCGTCGAGACCAACGGCTACGATGTGCAGCTCGTGCTTTGCGGCGTGGAGCCCGAGACCGTCGAGCGCGTCGACCTCGTAGTCCTCCAGGAGCTCGGGGACGCGCCCGCGTTGAGGGCGCTCGAGCCCGCGCCGACCGCGCCTGCGTTCGTCGGCCCCGGCGGACAGCCCGCGCTCGCGCACGCGCCGCCGCCCGTGGTGCGACCGGCCGAGCCGGCGAAGAGCGAGGCCCCGCCCCTCGAGCGTGAGCCTCCCCCGCTCGTCAGCGAGCCGCCCGCGCGTCCGTCCGCGAACGCCCCGCCGCCGATCGTGACCGAGCCGCCGATGGAGAACGAGCTGCCGCCGCCCGCGGAGCCCCCGCCTCCCGTCGGCAAGCCAGAGCCTCCGCGCGTCGCTCCTCCGCCGGAGAGCGAGAGCGACTGACCCATCGCGAGATCTTCAGGACGCGGCACGCGTCGGCACGGTGCGTCGTGGGGCGAATGCGACCGGATGGAGAGCGCGTTCCTGACGTCGGCCGCGTGAGCCCATCACTTCGGGAGCGGGACGACCTCGCAGCGCTCGGCGACCTCGCGGGAGCGGAGGCTGTCGCGTAGGGGGAGCACCGAGCCGTTGATGCGGGACTGCTCGACCAGACCGAGGTCGAGGTCGCCGATGACCATGGACTCCTGGTTCGCGACGCCCTCGGAGAGGATGCCGTCGCGCGCGAAGGGGTAGTCGCACGGCGTGAGGATCCCGGCCTGGCCGTAGTTGAGCGAGATGGCCGGGATCTGCGGCAGCGAGCCGACGGTGCCGGTGTGGATGACGTAGAGCTGGTTCTCGACACAGCGGGCGTGGGCGCAGTAGCGCACGCGGAGGAAGCCGTTGCGATCGTCGGTGCAGCTCGGAGCGACGATGATGTAGGCGCCGCGGCGCGCGGCCTCGCGGGCGAGCTCCGGGAACTCGACGTCGTAGCAGATCAAGACCGCGACCTTGCCGAACGCGGTGTCGAAGACCTTGAGGCTGTCGTGCGGGGTGACGCCCCACTCCTCGGTCTCCCAGCGCGTCATGTGCATCTTGCCTTGCACCGCGTGCTCACCGCTCGGGCTGAAGAAGAAGGACTCGTTGGTCAGCGTCTCGTCGTCGGCGGCGAGCACGGGCGTGGTCCCGGCGACGATGTAGATGCCGTGCTCCTTGGCGAGGCCGCCCATGGTCTCGATGAAGCGCGGCGCGTCGCGCGCGAGGTCGCGGACCTGCGCCGGCACCGGACGTCGGGTGTCCTTCAGCGTCAGGAGCTGCAGGGTGAAGTACTCGGGGAACACGACCATGTCGCAGCGATAGCCCGCGGCGGTCTCGACCAGGCCCGAGACCTGGTCGACGAAGTCCTGATAGCTCTGGACCTTGCGCATGAAGTACTGAACGGCGGCGACGCGGACGCGACTCATGGATCTCCTTGGTTTCTGTCGGGGGACTCCAGCGTAGCGAATCTCGGCACCACCGGGAGAGGGACGGTGTTTACTTGTTGACTTCTGGTCTGCAAACTTTGCGGTGTGCAGCTCTCGTGCGTATCAAGTCAACAAGTAAACACCGTCCCTGAGTCCCCAGGGTTGGATATCAGGCGGACGGCACGGGACTTGATTCAGGCAGGGGCATGCTCTCGCCGACGCCTCATTCGCAGCGTTTTTCATGCGTCGGGGCACGGACGGGGGAGCGGCGATCGGCCTCACTGGCGCGTAGCCGCTCACTCCAGGCGGGGGCGAGGACCCACACACTGGAGTGAGAGAGAATGAAAGCTGCTTGGATCATCGCCGCCGCCTCGCTGGGCGTTGCGCTCGCTGGATGCTCGTCCGAGGTCACGGTCGTCGACGACACGGGCTGCGTGAGCGACTCGGAGTGCCCGGTCGACACGCTCTGTGAGGCCGGCTTCTGCGTGGCCGACGACACGTACGAGGTCTGCACCTCCACGCCCGACTGCCTCGACAGCGCCGACGAGTGCTTCGAGGTCGACATCCCGCAGGCCGCGACGTTCGGGCGGTTCTGCACCAACGCCTGCGGGAGCGACGTGGACTGTCAGCCCGCGAACGGCTTCGGCGGGGTCTGCTACGCGCTCGGCGGAGACCCGACCGCGCTCTGCTACCAGCAGTGCGACTTCGACTCGGACTGCTACCCGGGCAGCGTCTGCATCGAGGTGGACCTCGGCGGGGGCGTGATCGACTTCATCTGCACGCCGGACAACTGATCCCGGCACACGCCGGCACAGGGTGAGCCGCGGTATGTGCCGATCGGCGACTGGCACGGGGAGTGATAGAAGCTCGCCGTGGAGGTCCCGACCATGACTCGCGCACGTAGCTTTCAGATCGTCTTCGCCCTCGCCCTGGGGAGCGCGCTGCTCACCGCCTGCATGAGCCACACCCGGAGCGAGAGCGCCCTCGAGGTCGACGCGTCGATCGCCGCGGTCACGCTCGGCGACGACTGCGCCGGCGCGGGTGAGGACTCGGGCCCGGGGCTGATCGGCGGCGACTGCGACGGCGACGGCTGCGGCTTCGGCTGCACCCAGACGGGCATGCGCCTCCGCGTGGTGGCGGCGGAGACGGGCGACCCGGTGCCCTTCGAGGTGCTGAGCGTCCGCATGTACACGATGGAGGGCGCGCTCGCGGACGAGCTCTCCAGCCGCAACCCGCGGCAGTTCACCGAGGAGGGCTACGTCGCCTGGGAGCAGATGATCCGGGCGACGGACGACCTCGCGGTGTCGTACGATCTGGACGCGCCGGACTGGTCGAGCATCGGCTCGGGCGAGGCGCACCGGACCTACGGCATGAGCTTCCGCATCGAGGTCGACGTGCGCATCGACGGCATCGTCCAGACGCTCGAGTTCGAGCCGGCGAGCCGTGAAGCGGAGATCGTGACCTGAGGCCGAGGCTCCTCTCATTCGCTCTTTGTGCGCTCGTCCTCGCGGGATGCGACGACGAGCGCGCTGCGTTCGTCGAGCCCGAGGCTCCGCCCAGCGACCCACGCGCGGGCCTCGAGCCGTGGTCGGACGCGTGGATCCTCGCGCACCAGGACGCGTACCTCGAGGACGACGCGGCGCGGCGCGCGGGCATGGAGGCTTCGCTCACGAGCCGCCACAACCTCTACGCCGAGACGCGCCTCGGCTCCTACGGGCTGGCGGACCGCGGCTGGGACGCGCTGCCAGAGTGGAACCCGCGGACCGAGCGCGTGACGCGCGCGAGCGCGGCCCGGTTCGTCCAAACGGGGCGCGCCCCGCTGAGCGAAGACGCGACGCCCATCTGGAGCGGCGAGGCGCCCGGGAGCTGGGAGGCGTGGCGCGCGCTCGGCGAGCGGGTGTTCTTCGAGCTGCCGCTCCGACACGAGCCCTTCTGGGAGACGGCGCTGCGCGACCCCGAGCTCGCGGCCCGCCTCGGCGTGATCGTCGACGATGACGGCACGATGCCCGGGCTCGTGTGGATGCGCGACGTGGACGGCCGCGCGAAGATCGGGATCACGTGCGCGCTCTGTCACGTCGATCGCGCGGCGGACGGCGGCCCGGTGATCGCCGGCCGCGCGCGGCGCGCCCTCGACTACGGGCGCGTCCGGATCGCCCACTACGAGGCGCGGGGGCGCGCGCTCGCGCCGGACACCCGCGCGCGCTGGGAGTCGTGGGGCCCGGGCCGCGCGGACGTGATCGAGGACGTCGCGGACACGCCGATCGCCATCCCCGACCTGTACGGGCTGCGTCACGAGCGGCTGCTGACGCAGGCGGGCACGCTGAGCCACGCGTCGCCCCTCGCGCTGCTGGTCCGGCAGGAGACGCAGTACATCCAGGCGAACCACCACCAGGCGCGCCCGCCGCGCGAGCTGGTGTTCGCGCTGGCCGTCTATCTCTACGCGCTCGAGCCGCCGCGCCCGAGCGGTGCCGCCCACTCCAGCGCCGGCGCGCGCGTGTTCGAGCGCGAGTGCGCGCGCTGCCACGACAACGAGGTGGGGGCGGGCGACGCGCTGGTGCCCGCCGCGCGCGTGGGCACGGATCCGGAGCTCGCCATGGGTCACGCCCGAGGGACCGGCGGCTATCGTCCGTCACCGCTCGTCCGCGTCGCCGACGCCGCGCCTTACCTGCACGACGGCTCGGTGCCGAGCCTCGAGGATCTCTTCGGGCGCGCGCGCTTCGATGAAGGCTACACGGCCGGACGCCGCCCGGGCCCCGTCCGCGGGCACTCCTACGGGACCACGCTCGACGACGCGGAGCGACGCGCCCTGCTGACTCACCTGGCGTCTCGCTGAGCGGTCACGGGCAGGTGAAGGTCGACGGATCGCCGGCGATCGCGCGCACCGGATCACCGGCCAACCAGGCCGCGAGCAGCCCCATCGGCGCGCGCTGCGTCCCATCCTGCTCGACGCGCACGCCGTAGGTCGCGCTCTCCGTCCGCAGCGTTTCGTGATGGCCGCAGCGCGGGCTGAAGGCGCCAGGGATCACCGCCACGCCCGCGCCCTCGTGCGCCTCGCCCGACCACCAGGCGCTCGTGGTGAGGGTCGCGGCCTCCTCCGCGATCAGCTCGGCGAAGAGGCGCGCGTCCATCGGCGCGTCTCCGCGGCTCGGCACCGTGTAGCCGAGATCGACGGTGTTGGGCATGACCACTCCGTCCGCCTGATCCTGTCGGAAGAAGAAAGGCGTCGTGATGTGGTGACGCAGCACGTGGTCGAGGTCGCCACATCGCCACTCCGAGCCGGGATCGTTCGCCGCGTGCCACGCCGGGCAGCTCTCGTCGCCGACGGCGCCGCGCAGCGGCCGCGTCTCCTCCCAGACCGGCCGGAGGTGCGCCTCGTACGTGCAGACGTCGCGCTCCCGGCACAGGGCCGAGTCGGCGTAGCCGAGCGCCTCGCGCGCGGGCGCCATCACCGCGTCGAGCACGGCGCGCACGTCGACGGCGGGGTTGTCGCTGCGAAGCGCCTCGGCGAAGCGGTCGATCTGGTTGCGTACGCCGCCGCTCCCGGCGGAGGCGCCGGCGAGCAACACGGTCCGCGCTTCGTCGAGGTCGGGCATGACCACGTCGTCCCCAGACGCGTCGCGGTACGAGAAGGGCGCCGCGCGCAGGGTGTCGACGACGGCGTCGAAGATCTCGGAGCCGAGGAAGTGCAGGCGGTAGCGCACCGGCTCACCGGGGCGCTCCGGGTGGTCGGCCTCGAGCGCCACGTCGCGCGCGGTGCCCGACCAGGCGTCGGAGCTGCAGTACCAGATCACGACGTGGTTCCACGTGGCGAACGGGTTGTCCGCGCGCATGCTCGAGATGCCCTCCCCGGTGGTGCCGCGCGTAGGCGCCTCGCGGCTGGACATCTTCAGCGCGCCGATGGCGCTGCCGCTCGCGCAGAACCGGTTCGCGCAGCTCTGGCCGTCCTGACAGGTGCCGCCGCCGAGGAGCTGCACGATCCAGCGGTCCGCGTCCTCCGCGCGGGTCGCGCGCCGTACGAAGAAGACCCCGCCCGTGCCGTCGTTGCAGAGCGCGTCCGGGTAGCGATCCAGGTCGACGTCCACGCGGGTGAGGTGCGTCCCACCGGGTAGACCTCCGGCGCTCCCGGCGCGCCGGCAGTCCAGGGCCTCGTCGAGGGGCGCGGCGAGTCCAGCGTCAGCGGGCGATGCGTCGGGAGCCGGCGTCGCGTCGGTGACCGGCGCGGCGTCGATCGAGGCATCTGCCTCCGGCGCGCCGCCGTCGCACGCGACGACGAGGAGGAACACGAGGCCTACGCTCGTTCGCATCGTCGAGCTCTCTCGGTTCACCAGGGCGCGACCGTGAGCAGTGGGGAGACGGCGGGTCGCTGCGAACTTCACGCGGACGAGACTGCCGAACGCAGCGCTCCGCGTAAAGCGCCGCCTGGACAGCGGAATGGGTGCCGATCGCCCGCAGGCGACCGGTGCTAGGCTCCCGCGCATGACGAACCAGCGTCCCCTCCTCTGCGTCGGGATCGTCCTCGCCCTCGGGTGCGGGGGCGCGGCCGAGACGCAGCCCACGACGACCGCGCAGCGGGTGGATCCGGAGCCCGTCGAGGCCGCGCCCGAGCCGGAGCCCGAGCCCGAGCCCGAAGAAGAAGTCGTCGAAGAGGAGCCGGAACCGGAGCCGGAGCCCGCGCCGCCGGAGCCCGTCGTGGCGGAGGACGCGGACGCGATCTTCGCGGTGCTCCGCGCGGCCACCTTCGAGGCCGACATGTTGCGCCGGCTCGTCGACCCCGACCGAGGCGTCGGCACGCACGACGCCGGCCGCACGGGCGTGGCGCAGCACTGCGACGTCGACGAGGTCGCGGACCGCCCTGGCACGTCCTTCGCGGTGAACGAGGGCGACAGCTTTCGCTGTGATCGCGACTTGTCTCACTGCACCGCCGAGGCGCCCGACGGCGGCGGCTATTCGTTCTACTTCCGCAACGAGGGCCGCCTCCGTCTCGACGCGATCGTGCATCACCAGGGGCGCGTCCCGCGGACGGACAGCCGCGCCATCCGCAGCTGGGTCGAGGCGGGCGACGGCGTCTGCGCCCTCTGGCGCGCCGCGCACGCGACCGATCGCCCGGCCCCCGCGAAGTTCTCCGTGTTCGTGAGCGAGCAGACCGGGCTCGTGCCCGAGCTGGTGAGCGAGCACCACTGCGCGGACGACGCGCGCGCCGCCTTCGCCGAGCAGATGGCCAACCACACGGGCCAGGCGCTCAGCTGCGATCGCAGCCCGGCCCGCTGCGCCTTCCGGCGCGGCGACGAGGAGATCACGCTCTACGGCGGCGACGAGGGCGTGACGGCCATCGCCATCACGCGCCCCGGCATGTTCGCCAACCTCGAGCGCGCACAGCGTCGTGACCTCGACCGCTTCCTCCGCGCGCTGCGCGATCACGCGTGTGACTGAGCCGCCGGCGCGCGCGCAGTGCGGCCAGCCGGAGGAGCGGGTATCCTCGCGCTGAGGTGGGGGACGGTTCGGAGGACCAGCCGCGTGCGCTGGAGGCTGAGATCGCGAGGCTTCGCTCGCTCCTCGAGCACACGAGCGACGCCATCTTCTGCTTCGAGTACGTGACGCCGATCCCCGTGGATCTCCCCCTCGAGGATCAGGTGCAGCGCATGTACGACGCGCACCTCGTCGACTGCAACGACCGAGCGGCCAAATGGTACGGGTTCGAGAGGCGCGAGCAGGTGCTCGGACGCCACCTCACGGAGCTGCTCGGGCGCACGGAGGTGCAGGCCACGATCTTCCGCGCCTACCTCGCTGGCGGCTACCACGTGCGGGACGGAATCAACCACGTGCCCCAGCCCGACGGGTCCACGAAAGTCTTCCTCAATCAGGCGTTCGGCGTGGTCGAAGACGGGCTGCACCTTCGCACCTGGGGCTCGGCGCGGGACGTGACGGAGACCCAGCGCCTCGAGCGCGAGGTGCGACAGGCCCAGAAGCTCGAGGCCGTCGGGCGTCTCGCGGGGGGGATCGCTCACGACTTCAACAACCTGCTCACGGCGATGATGGGCGCGCTCGAGATCGCCAAGAGGTCCGACGCGGAGCGCGCGGCGCAGCTGATCGACGACGCGCTCGCGACGGCGGTGCGCGCCTCGACCCTCACGCGACGCTTGCTCACCCTGGGCCGGCGCGAGCCCCAGAGCGCGCGAGCGCTCGATCTCGCGGCCGTCGTCGACGAGATCCACCCCGCGCTCATCCAGCTCGCGGGCCGACGCGTGCGGCTGGTGACCGACGTGCAGGCCCCGCGCCCGGTCGTCCGCATGGACCCCATCGAGGTCGAGCAGGTGCTCGCCAACCTCATCGTGAACGCGCGCGACGCGATCCAGTCGGAGGGCACGGTCAGGCTCCAGATCACGGCGGACGAGGACACCGTGCGGCTCGAGGTCCGCGACGACGGAGCCGGCATCCCGGAGGACATCCTCCCGCGCATCTTCGAGCCCTTCTTCACCACCAAGGACGCCGACCGGGGCTCGGGGCTGGGGCTCAGCACCTCGCTGCGGATCGTGAAGGCGGCGGGGGGGCGCATCGAGGTCTCGAGCCGCCCGGGGGAAGAGACGGCGTTCACCGTCGTCCTCCCGCGCTCGAACGAGACGCCCGCCGCCGTCGTGGCCACCAAGCAGGGGCCCGCGCTCGGCGGAGAAGAGCGCGTGCTCCTGGTGGAGGACGAGCCCGTGGTGCGCGGGATCTTCGAGCATGCCCTGCGCGAGGCCGGCTACGACGTCGTGGCTGTGTCGAACGCGCGGCTCGCGCGCGCGGCGTTCCGGGAGGAGCCGACCGACGTGCTCGTCACCGCACTCGAGCTGCCCGGGCTCGACGGCGCGGAGCTGGCCCAACAGCTCCGCGTCGACGCGCCGGCGCTCCCGGTGCTCATCGTGACGGGGCACGGCGCGGCCGAGGTGGAGCGGGCCCGCGAGCTGGGCACGGTGGTGCGGAAGCCCTGCTCTCCGCACGCGCTGCTGGGACGGATCCGCGAGACGCTCGACGCGACGCGCTGAGCGAGGTGTGCATGCGGCTGAGCCTCCTCCTCGCGAGCTGCCTCCTGACGAGCTGCGCCCTGGAGTGCACCGCCGTGGGCTGCACCTCCACGCTGGAGATCCGGCTGTCGCACTCGCTCGACCTCGGCGCGGGCCCGTACCGGGTCGACATCACCACGCCGCAACAAGCGCTGCGATGCTCCATCGGCCCGGAGCTCGGCGACGAGATGCGCAGCTGCTTCGGCTACCGCTTCGCGACGCTCGGGTGGGACGAGTCGTCGATGACGGTGACGATGACCGATCCGTTCGGGGACGCGGTGGTCAACCCGACGGGAGCGCCGTTCGAGTCGATCGAGGTGGTCGTGTACGACGGCCCCGACGAGCTGTCCCGGCGAGTGGTTGCGGTCGACCCGGGCGAGCCCCAGCGGCCGAACGGGCCTGGCTGCGAGCCCACGTGCTGGGCAGCGACGGTCGACGCGAGCCTCTGAAGCCCCTGCCTCTGAAGCCCTACTGCGCTTCGACCTCGATGCGCCCGGCGTAGTGGCGCTCGATGTCGAAGTCCCCGTCGAGCTCGCCGGCCGCGAAGCTGACGTACGTGTGCACCTCGTACTCCCCGCTGGCGGGGAAGGTGCAGCGCGCGACGCCGCGGAACGAGACCATCGAGTCGTCGTGCACCGCCTCGGGAGGCCCGGTGTCGTCGACGGAGCTGCAGTCGACGCGGCTGTCGTCCTCCGACGAATAGACCGCGAACTTCACCTGCGCCTGGTCGATCGCGGCGCTCTGTGTGCCCCGGTTGTGGACATAGACGTTCGTCTCGACGGTCACTGGCTCGCCCGATGCGTAGGGGCCGTCGTCGACCAGCGTGGGCCCGTCGACATAGACGGTGAGCAGCGGGTCTCCCGCGAGCGCGGTGAGCACCTCGCTCATGCGGCCTGGGGGCGGCGTGATGGACGCCTCGGAGGTGTCCTCTTCACCCGAAGTCGCCTGGGCGGTGACCTCCGGGTTCGTGTCTTCCGGCTCTTCGGCCCCACCGCAAGCGGCGAGCCCGAGGGCGAGCGAGAGCGTCAACGTGCGCGCGTTCATCCATCTCCTCCGTGAACACAGCTAGGCGCCACGCGCCGGATGGCCACCCGGCCGGTTTGAGTCGCCGTGCCCTCGACGTCAGACTCGGCGAATGGCTGACGAGGGGAAGAAGGCGGGGGCCGTCGCGGGCGGGCTCCTCGTCGCGGTCGGCGCGTTCGCGACCCGCTTCGTGGACGACTGCGGGAGACTCGCCGCGCGCGGCGCCGCGTCGGGTGCCGACGACGTTCTCGTCGGCGCAGGCCGATACGGAGACGACCTCGTCGGGGTCGGTGACGACCTCGTCGGCGGCGCAGGCCGATACGGTGACGACCTCGTCGGCGGCGCGGGCCGATACGGAGACGACCTCGTCGGCGGCGCGGGCCGATACGGTGACGACCTCGTCGGCGGCGCCGCCCGCGGCGCAGGCCGATACGGTGACGACCTCGTCGGCGGCGCGGGTCGATACGGAGACGACCTCGCCAGCGCGCGCTCGGGCGCTCCCGGCGTCGTCTTCGTGGACGAAGGGGCGGGACTCGGCCGACCCACGAGAGGTCTGTTCGAGACAGGCTCCCTGACGGACGACGTGCTGCAGACCGCTGCAGAGTCGGTGTTCGATGTGGTCGATACCGCCAGCTGGGCGATGGACGCCGAGACCTGGGACGGAGCGAGCTTCGAAGGGGAGCGGCCCCTGCCCGATCCCGTGAGCGTCACGGCGCTGATGCCGCGGTCCTGGGAGGAGCTCGACGAGTCGCTCGCGTCGGGCGCGTCGCGGCTCGGCGTCGTCGTGGTGCTGGCCCGTGACGGCGACGGTGTGTCGGCCTCCGCGGCGGAGCCGTCGGCGAGCGCCGAGTCGGTGATGGCGCGCTGCGTGGGCTTCGAGCGGACCTGCGTGATCGCCGCCGTCCCCCGAGCGGAGACCCACGGGTTCTTCACTCGAGCGCGGGCCCTGACCCGGGACGGCGCGGAGGGTCTGCTCGTGCAGTTGAAGCGCCTCGCGGACGAGACCTCGCCCGACGCGCTGCTCTACCGCCTCGAGCCCGCGCGGGTGTCCGGAGGGCGACCTACCCTGGTTCGCTCTCGCTGAAGGCGCTTCAGCGCGCGAGGCGCTTCAGCGCGAGGCGCCCGAAGACCGGCGCGACGAGCAGGAGCGTGGTGGGCGTGGCGAAGAGGTGCCCGTTGATCTGGAGCCACTCGCCTACGCCCATGAACAGCACGAAGTAGCCTCCGGCGGTGAGGGTCTGCGAGACGACCGCGATCCACGAGGTGACGCCGCGGCGCCGGATGCGGGCGCGGAGCATGAAGAAGTAGACGGTGGCCGGGACGATGATGGGCAGCGCCGCCACGGTCAGGAGGATGTAGAGCAGGCGCGTCGGGCCCTCCATGCACGCGGGCACGCCGTAGAAGTAGGCGAAGACGCCCTTGCCCGTCTCCTCGCGCTGCCACGCGGCGACCGGGTTGCGCGCCGCCGCCTGCGGCGCTTGCCAGCCCGCTGACGGAGGTGCCGTGCCTGCCTGCGGCGCCTGCCAGCCTGCCTGCGGGGACACCGCGCCCTGCGGCGCTTGCCAGCCCGTCGACGGCGGCGCCTGCCACGCCGCCTGCGGGGCGGCGGCCTGCGGCGCGGGAGGCCACCCAGCTGGCGGCTGATTCGGGTCGTCCGGTCCTCGTGTCGTCATCGGTCTCTCCCCCCGGACGGCCTCAGGCCGCCGCGCGCCCCTCGGCCGTGAGCACGATGCGCGAGAGCACGTCGAGGATGCGCTCGGCGTCGTACAGGCCGTAGGCGACGCCCATCAGCTCGCTGCCCCGGCCCATGTCGCCGCGGTCGAGGCGGAAGGAGACCTGCCCCGGCGCGCCCACCACGTGCACGTAGACGAGCGAGGTCAGCGGCGCGAGCAGCGGCCCGAGCGCCTGCGCGATGGCGGGGTTGTCGCCCGTCAGACGGAAGGCCTGGTCCACGGCGGGGTGCCCGGTCTGAAGCTCGGGCATCGGGTTGTCGAAGAAGGGCCGCACTCGGCTGTACGCCTTCGGGTTGCGGATCGTCGCCTCGAAGTGACCGAAGTTGGCGTTGGTCTCGGCGGCCAACCGGACCTCCCACGTGCTGTGGATGGTCATCTCCCTGAGGCTGTGCTTCTCGTGCGCGACGTCGCGGAAGTAGACGATGTCGACCGGGACGCCGTTCTTCTGCCCGCTCAGGCGCACGTCGAAGTGCTGGACGTCGGAGAACCCGGTCCCCGTGACCCACAGGTTCTGCGCCGGGTCGCCGCGCACGACCTGCAAGCCCAGCCGCTCCGCCAGCGCCCCCGCCCGGTAGTCCTTCGTCTGCTCTTGCAGGCCCTCGCGATGCTTCTGGCCGTAGATGAGATACGCGATGACCCCGACGCCCATGAGACCGGCGAAGAGGACGACGGGCGCGACAGCGAGGAGCTCAGACATGCAACCCGTTTTCCCATGACAGGAGCGTGATTGCAAGACGCATTGTGAGACCGCGAGTCGATGCGCCCGGACGGCGGACGGTAGACGCAGCAACGCGCCCGACACCGGGTGGCGTCGAGCGCGCTGTACTGAGTCAGGTTCCAGAGGGGGCTACTTCTTGCTGCCCTTGGCCAGGGCGGCGGGCTGCCTCTCCTGCTTGACCTTGGCCTTCTGCGCCTTGTCCTGCTTGTCGGCGCTCTTCTGGTTCTTCGTTCGCTGCTTGGACTTCGGGGACTTGTCGCCCATGTGATGACCTCGCTTACGACGACAAATGCCGTCCCGCACAGAATCGGTCTTCGGCCGAAAAGGGCAAGCCCAATCGTCCGGGCGAGGTCGTTTCCGGGCTACATCTCGGTCGGGACGACCACGTCCACGCGGTAGACGAGGCGCTCGTTCATCTGCACGAAGTAGAGCGCGCCGTCCAGGGCGGTCAGGCCGCCGAGGCCAGCGCCGAAGCCGGTGTCCAGGGTGCGCACGAGGGTGCCGTCCAGCTCGAAGAGCGAGATGTGACCCGTCGCGTGGTTCGCCACCACGAGCGTGCCGTCGTCCATCACGGTCAGACCGCTCGGCTCGCTCTCGCCGCCCCACTCGGCGCCGAGGGTGTCGGCGTCGAGCACGACCTCGTAGCCGAGGCCCACCATGCCGGCGGCGTCGATGTTCTCGAAGGTGCGGAAGCTGAACATCTCGACCGCCTCCGACGAGAGGTCGAAGCGGATCACGCGGCCGTTGCCGGTGTCGGCGACGAAGAGGTCGGTGCCGTGGATGACCATGTTCGACGGGACGTAGGGCAGGCGGCTGAGGCCGTCGCCGTCCGCGAGGTAGTAGCGCTCGACGTCGCCGTCGCTGTGGTCGTGGTGACCCTGGAAGTGCGGCTTGCCGAAGTCGTAGCGGTCGAGCGCGCCCTCTTCGCCGTTGAAGGTCCAGTAGACGTTCTCGCGCTCGTGCGCGATGCCCATGCAGTACTGAGTGGCGTGCACCATGTCGAGGTGCGAGCCGTTGGACCACTCGAAGCTGCCGTTCTCACCGTTGTAGATGGCCGGGTCCGCGGTCCAGAGCGTCGGCCCGATGAAGGGCGGCGAGTCGGTCGGGTTGCCGGTCCAGTGCTCGTGGCAGGTGGCGAAGGTGTTCGTGAACGTGATCGGCGCCGTCAGGCCCGCGCCCTCCGCGCCCGGGTCGTCGGGGTTGAGCGTCGTCTCGGCCGCGCCGAAGGCGATGCTCGAGGGGCGGCGCATGAAGTGCCACGCGTTCGCGTCCACCACGAGGTTCGCCCGGCCGTTCTCGCCCGTGGCGGGCTCGGCCGCGGTCGGGTTCGTGATGGCCACCGTGCTGCCCTGCTGGCTCACGCAGTCGTTGGGCGCGCCGGAGAGGCCGCGGGAGGTGCACTCGCTCTCGTCGTCGAACGCGGGGTCGCGCTCCATCTGCTGCACGACCCAGAGCTCACCGCCCGGGTGCACCGCGAGGTCCTTGGGGAGCCACTCCCGGGTCGCGCCGCCGAGGCCCGCCTGGTAGCTGACCGCCTGATAGACGGGCGCGTAGGTGACCTCCGCCCCGTCGCGGAGCGTGGTGGGGATCTCCGGGCCGGCGTCGGCGTCGGGCATGGCGGTGCCGTCGCCACAGGCGACGAGGGCGAGCGATACGAATGCGATCGAGATGCTTCTCACGTGGACTCCCATAGAAGGCACCCAACGTGAGCCGAGGATGGCGACTTCGCAAATCGGCCCGTGCGTTTCAGGCGCGGCCGAGCACCTCGCGCAGGGTCTCGACGAAGCCCGGCAGGCTGCGGCTCGGCTCCTTGGACTCGGCGTGCTCGTGCGCGCGGCGGGCCTGGCTGTCCGTCTCCTCGTGGGCCGCGCGGAGCTGTGGGATCTGGGCCAGCACGTCGCTCAGCCGCTCGGGCACCGCCCCCGGGGCGGGCGGCGGCGCCTCCACCTCGGCGAGGTGCGAGCGCACGGGCGCGCCGTCCTTCAGGAACACCTCGGCGTACACCTTGGGCAGCAGCCGATGCGCCCCGCCCTCGAGATCCAGCTCCCACTCGTTCCGGAAGCACCCCGTCCGCAGCACGCGGCGGCCGGCGCTGCTCCACCAGGCCGGCTCGTGCTCGTGCCCGAGGACGATGAGCGTGGTCTCGTCGCGACGCCGATGGAGCAAGCGGCGGCAGTCCTGCATCGACACGTCCGGATCGCCCGTGCCGAAGCGATAGGCGACCTCCTTCACCATCGACCAGCTCACCCTCCGGAGCGGGTCGCGCGCGTTCAGGTAGCGCTGCCAGAAGTCGCGCGTCCAGTAGCGCCAGTAGGCGCTGAGCAGGAGGTCCCGGACCTCGGGCAGCGCCTCGAGCACCGCTCGCTTGGGCTTGAGCCGGTCCAGCTGGTGGAGCTCCGGGAGGTACTGCATGGCCACCTCGAGGAGCGCCACCGTGCCCCAGGGCAGGTTCAGCACCCGCTCTCCGGCGTGCTCCAGGAAGGGCTGCTCGGTGTCGATCGCGAAGAGGGGGTCGTGCTGCTGCCCGTGCTCCACGTGCACCTGGCCGCGCTGATGGGACACGCCGGGGAAGAGCACCCGCTCGGGGTGGCCCAGCTCCTCTCGCAGCCGCTCCTGCACGCCCGAGAAGAGAATCTCCATGTCGTGGTTCCCGACCACGAAGCTCAGCGTGCGAGGGGCGCCGGAGTGCGCGAGGAAGGCGCGCAGCCGCTCCATCAGCGGTTGGTGCGCGGCGAGCACCCGCTCGAGCTTGCCCAGGGCGATCGCCTCCGTGATGTGGATCGGGAAGCGCCCGTCGTCGGTCGGCGTCTTGAGGAGATCGAAGGTGTCGCCGTCGAAGACCACCGTCAGGGGCAGCCCGTCGAAGGGAGGCTCGCAGTAGCGGAGCAGCAGATCCCCGAGGAACGCGCTCTGCGGGAAGTCGTCGGTCGGCCCGCCCGGCCCGATCTCGACGTCGCTGACGACCACCATCACCTCGTCGACGGCGTCGTGGGACAAGCCCGCCGGCCACGGGAGCGGTTCGTCGAAGCTCACGTCCGTACTCTACGGCATGCGCGGAGAGACGCTCAGCCCGGGAGGAAGCGCGCGCGCTCTTCCGGCGCGGGGATGAGGCAGAGCTCCTTCTTGCCGAAGAGCGAGTAGCGGTTCTTGGCCACCCGGTCGTAGAGCCAGTCGCGGAGGAAACGCGGCACGATCAGGCCGACCGAGAGCAGGTTCATCGGGAAGCGGAAGAAGCGCACGGCGCGGAGGAACGCGCTCGACTTCGCGTAGGGCACCCCGCGCTCGATGAGGAGCATGGTGTCCACGTCGTCGGGATCGAGGCCGGCGTACTCGAGCAGCGCGCGGCCGGCGTCCGACTGGACGGCGCCGATGCGCAGCGCGCCCGCGCGATCCCAGCGGAGGACGAAGTGCACCCAGCCGCTGCAGACGACGCACTCGGCGTCGAAGAGGAGCGCCGACTCGCCTTCGCCGAGCACTGGAGGGAGGGGGCCACGCGGTTCCAGCTGCATGCGTACGGAGCATGGTGCCACGAGGGCGGATCGTCACGGCGACAGTCCACGAACCGAGACACGGGGACGGTGTTTACTTGTTGACTTGATACGTCCGAGCTCTGCACACCGCAAAGTTTGCGGACCAGAAGTTAACAACCGAACACCGTCCCCTGTACCCGAGTGGGGCGTCCTCAGGCGTGGGCGCTGGTGCGCTTTCCCTCCTGGAAGAGCCTGGCGTCGATGAGCTGGGCGATGCGGCGGAGCTGGTGGGCCAGCTCGGCGCCGGCGTGGGTGATGCCCGGGGCGCTCTCTCTCAAGGTCCGGGCGGTCCAGCGGCGCACCTTGTCTCCGCGCTCCTCGAGGTCGCGGCCCATGCGCTCGATGGTGGTGTAGAGATCCTGCTTCCAGCTTCGTCGGTGATTCATGGTCATTCCTCGTCCGCGATCGCTGCGAGCCGCGTGCCGACGGCGCTCGGCGCGAGTCGCGCAGCAGCGGGTGAGGCGCCGCGTCCGAGGTGGGCGGATCGCGCCAGCACGGAGACCGACCGCCCCGGGACCGAGACTTGCCAGAACGCCCCACGGCCCCAGGTGGGGAGCGGCCGAACGAAAGGGGGACGCGATGAGAGCGATGGTGGTGCGTGAGGCGAACGGGGACTTCCAGCTGGAAGACCGCGAGGTGCCCGAGGTGGGGCCGGGCCAGGTGCGGGTGAAGGTGGACGCCTGCGGCATCTGCCACAGCGACGCGTTCGTGAAGTTCGGGGCGTTCCCCGGGCTTCGGTTCCCCAAGGTCCCCGGACACGAGGTGGCGGGGGTGATCGACGCGCTCGGCGACGACGTGTCCGGCCTGGCGAAGGGCGACCGCGTCGGGATCGGCTGGCATGGCGGGCACTGCTTCCGCTGCGAGGCCTGCCGCCGCGGCCACTTCATCAACTGCTCCGACGCCCAGATCTGCGGCATCAGCTACGACGGCGGCTACCAGGAGTGGTCGCGCCGTGGGCCGCGGTGGCGCGCATCCCCGACGCGCTCTCCCCGGTCGACGCCGGGCCGCTGCTCTGCGCGGGCGTGACCACGTTCAACGCGCTCAGGAACAGCGGCGCGCGGCCCGGTGACACGGTCGCCGTGCAGGGCATCGGCGGGCTCGGCCACCTCGGCGTGCAGTACGCGCGGCGGATGGGCTTCCGCACCATCGCGATCTCCCGCGGCGACGACAAGAAGGCGCTCGCGGAGGAGCTCGGCGCGCACGAGTACATCGACGCCAAGGAGAACGACGCGGCCGAAGCGCTGCGGAAGCTGGGCGGCGCGCAGGTGATCCTCGCCACGGCGCCCAGCGCGGCGGCCATCCAGAGTGTCATCGGCGGGCTCTCGAGCCGCGGCAAGCTGATGATCGTCGGGGTGGCGCAGAAGCCCATCGAGGTGAACGCGATGGCCATGCTGAGCGGCAAGCAGATCCAGGGCTGGCCGAGCGGCACCGCGATGGACTCCGAGGACACGATGAAGTTCAGCGCGCTCACCAACGTGCGCCCTCACACGGAGGTGTTCTCGCTCGAACAGGCGAACGAGGGCTTCGCAAAGGTCATGGAGAACACGGTCCGCTTCCGCGCGGTCCTGAAGATGGCCTGACGCTCAACGCAGGACGAGGTCCACCACCGAGGCCGGGTAGTGCGCCGAGAGCAGGCGCCGCTGCTCGGCCTCGCTCACCTTCAGCGACCGGAGGTGATCGCGCGCCTCGCTCGCGAGCGGATCCCGCGCCGCCAACGCCGCGACGAGCCGCTCCACGCTCCAGCCGTGCTCGCTCAGCAGGCCCAGGCTGCGCCGCGTGCCCACGCCGTTCTCGAGGAGCGCGCGGAAGGTCTCCTCGTGCGTGTAGCCCGCCGCGCGCAGCCGGTCCGCGGCGGCGACGGGAGGCGTGCCCGCCTCGATCGCGATGAGCGCCGCGATGCCCGGCCGGAGCCCCTTCTCGCGCAGGATGGGCAGCCAGAGCTCCGGGCCCAGCTCGGGAGGCATGCGCTCGTGCACCCGCGACAGGGAGATCCGCGCCTGCGCACAGCACCGCACCAGCGCCTGCACCAGCGCGAGCTCACCCTCATCCGAGCCGGGCTCGGGCAGGTGCCAGAACGCGGCCAACGCGGGCACGACGAGCGCTCGATCGACGGCGTAGAGCGCGTCGAAGGCCTCCAGCGGGGTGTATCGCTGCTCCAACGCCGCGCCCATCTCCGGCACGTCTTCGGCGTGGGCGTGGGCGATCGCGATCGCCTCGAGCGCGTAGACCGTCGCCGCGCGGTGGCAGAGCTGCGTGCGCTCCCACGGCTCGGCCACCTGCGCCAACAGCGGCATGACCTCGCGCATGTCGAGCTCGTCGACGATGGCGCTGGCGGCGCGATCGCGCGCCTGTCGGCGCTCCCATGCTTCGGCGGGCTCCACGCTGCTCCACGCGCTTCGGGACGCGATCGTCTCGGCTCGCTCGAGGCCGACGGCGAGCACGAGCGAAACCATCGTGTGGTCGACGGCCGGCTCCCAGTCTTCGAGCGTCAGATCGATCAGCGCCGCGAGGTCGAGCCCGCGCGCGTCCGCCTCCATGAAGATCTCACGGAGCGACGCCCCCCGCGCCAGCTCGGCGCGCAGGAGCTCCGTCAACGAGGCGCGATCGTTCACCCGGGGAGGTTTGCGCCTCGGCCGCGCGCGCGTCAAAGGGGATCGCCATGAGCCCCGACGAAGAGCGACTGCTCGAGAAGCTCCGCCGCATCGAAGCGCTGCACGCCAACCCGGGCACGGACGGGGAAGGCGAGGCTGCCGCCAAGGCGCGGGAGAGGATCCTCGAGCGGATCGAGGAGCTGCGCGGCGCGGGGGTCATCGAGGTGCGCTTCTCGATGCCCGACCACTACTCGCGGCGGCTGCTGATGGCGCTCATGCGGCGCTACGGGCTCGAGCCCTATCGCTACCCCGGGCAGCGCTACACGACGGTCATGGTGTCGGCGCCGAAGAAGTTCCTCGACGACACCTTCTGGCCCGAGTTCAAGGCGCTCTCCGACGAGCTGACCAAGTTCCTCGACGAGGTGACCAACCGCGTGATCGAGCAGGCGCTCGACGCGGACACGTCCGAGGCGACGGTGCGAGAGGAGCCGAAGCAGCTCCCGGAGTGATCACGCAGAAGAGCCCCGCTCCGTCGGGAGCGAGGCTCTTCGCTGGATCTCGGCTAGCTCTCAGCTGGGCTCGAGGAGCATCGAGATCATGCGGCCCTGCTGGGCCGGGCGGGACGCGACGTCGGCCACGTCCGCGAGGTGCTCCTGCACGTGCTCGTGCATCATCTGCACCCAGCGCTGCGGGTATCCGCGCTCGCGTCCGCGCAGCCGCATCACGAGCTTCACCTTGTCGCCGCGCTCGAGGAACTTCCGCGCGCGATTCAGCTTCGTCTCCAGATCGTGCGTGTCGGTCTTCGGGCGCATCTGCACGGTCTTGAGCTGCGGGCCGTCGTTCTTCTTCGCCGACTTGGCCTTGCTCTGCTCGTACTTGAACCTCCCGTAGTCCATGATCCGGCAGACCGGCGGGCGCGCGTTGGGCGCCATCTCCACGAGGTCGAGTCCAAACTCTCGAGCCTTCGCGCGGCCTTCTTCGGGGCTCATGACTCCGAGCACGGCCCCTTCGGGGTCCACGACTCGAATCTGAGGGAAGCGAATTCTGTGATTGATGCGGTGCTCGGGCCTGTTCGGTCGTGTGGCCCCTCGAAATCGTCTACCCATGTATCTCCTAGTTGGCGTGGGAGCATGCACGGCGCGACGACATCTGCGCCGCTCCCACTGGTGTTTGATTGGCGGCGCGCGTCGTGAAGAATCACGGCGATGCGCACACGCCTGTCTCTTCGGAGTAACAGCTCCGAAGGCCGAGCACAAGTTGTGTCCGGCGAGGGAGAGGTAGATCCAGCCTCCACGGTCGCAACCGAAGCGACAACCAGGACTGCGTCAGTACAGGATGGGAGCGTTGTTGGCGCCCACCCTCGGGGCGGGCGGCGGGGTCGGACGTCGGAGCGGCGTCGGCGTACCGAAGGAGCGCGGCGTCGGCTCGGCCGAGCGGAGGGGAGCGGGCGCGTGGCTCCCGGCGGATCGAGACGCCGGACGCGCCGCGCGCGGAGCGGGGCGATGCTCGGCCGCGGTCTCCTGCGACTCCACCGGCTCTTCGCGCGCGGGCTCTTCGGACGAAGGCTCTTCGCGCGCAGGCTCTCCGGGCGCGGGCTCTTCGGGCGCGGGCATCTGCGCCACCGGCTCCGGGCTCGCCACCTCGGTCGGCACGACCGGCGCCACCTCGACAGGACCCGGCACGCTCTCGGCTCCGCCGCCCACAGCGGGCGCGATCCGCGGAACGGTCGGAGACGCCGGCTCCGAGACGACATCGACAGGCTCGGGAGATCCTCCGAGATAGACCAAGAGCGCGGCCACGGCGCCGGCCACCAGGAGCCCGAGCCCCGCCGCGAGCACCAGCCACAAGCCCAGCCGCGAGCCCTCCTCGGGCATCGCCGGCGACGGGGTGACCTGGGCGGCCGCGGCGAGGGTCGGCGCGAAGGCGTCCGCCGACGGCGCCTCGGGACGGGGCGCGCGAGGCGTCGGAGCCGCTGGCGCCGCACCGAAGGCGGCGGCCATCTCTGCGCGCACCGAGGGATCGGCGAGCTCGAGCAGCGCGCGGCCCAGCGCCCGCACGTCGGGAAAGCGCTCGTCGGGCTCGAAGGCCATCGCCTCCTCGACGATCGTCGCGAGCCGCTCGTCGACCGTGGGGAGGGCCTCGCGAATCGGAGTCCCTGCGCCGGCGATGATGGTGGTGAGCACCTCGAACGGGTGCTCGCCCTGGACCGGAGGCCGGCCGGTGCCCAGCTCGTAGAGGATCACGCCGAGCGAGTACTGGTCGCTGCGCGCGTCGGCGCTGTGGCCCGCCTTCGCCTGCTCCGGCGAGACGTAGTAGGGCGTCCCGAGGAAGGACGCGGCGCGCGTGATGGTCACGCGGTCGACGCCGTCGCTCTCGAGGAGCCGCGCGATTCCGAAGTCGAGGACCTTGGGCACCTCGCGGCCGTGCGGCCCGCGGGCGAGGAAGATGTTCGACGGCTTGAGATCGCGGTGCACCACGCCCGCGTCGTGCGCGTGGGCGACCGCGTCGCAGACGGGCAGCATGATCCGCGCTATTTCGGAGGCGGACATCCGCCCGGCGGCGTGAAGACGTTGATGCAGGTCTTCACCTTCGAGGTACTCCATCACGAGGAACGGCACGCCCTCGTGGCTGCCGACGTCGGTCACGTCGACGACGTGGGGGTGACGGATCTTCGAGGCCGCGCGGCCCTCCCGGATGAAGCGCGTCACCGCGTCGCCGCTGCTCGCCAGCGCCGTGTGGAGCGCCTTCAGGACCACCGGCTTGTCGAGGCCGATGTGTCGCGCCGCGAACACCTGTCCCATGCCGCCCTCGCCGAGAGCGCTCTCGATCTGGTAGCTGCCGGCGCGCACGCCCGGCGCGAGCCGCTCGGGGCGCCGCGTGTCGGAGCTCGCCATCACATCCCGAGCGGCGCGGGCAGAACCGAGTCCGCCATCATGAAGGGTCGCGCCTGGCCGGCGGCGTTCGCGCCCCAGCACCAGACGCGCCTGTCAGCGGCGATGGCGCAGAAGTGCGATGCCCCGCCGGACAAGACGGTCGCCGCGGATCCGAGCGAGACGATCTCCTGGGTGGCGCCCGACGTCGACGCGCCGAGCTGCCAGTCGGCGTTGGTTCCCCAGCAGATCACCTCCGAGGAGGCTTGCGCGCACGTCGCGTCCAGGCTCGCGCCCATCACCTCGACCGCCGCGCTCAGCCCGCTCGGTGGGCTGGTCTGAGGTGGATCCCCGCCGAAGCACTGGACTCCGGTGCGCTCGTCCGAGAAGCAGCTGTGCCGCCGCCCCAGACCCATGACGACGAAGTCATCGTTGACGAGCTGCGGCTCGTCGTAGCTGGTGGTCGCGCTCGGCAGGATCTGCATCGACGCGTTGTCACCCCAGCAGCGCGTCTGCGCGGTGGTGCGGTGCGACTCGCTCGCGCACGTGTGTCGCAACCCCGCCGCGAGTCGGAGGGACGAGGCGGTCGTGCTCGTCGCGACACGAGGCCACCCATCCTCGGCGTCGTTGCCGATGCCGAGCTGACCGTGCGAGTTGGAGCCCCAGCAGTGGATGGCGTCGCCCGTCCACGCGCAGGCGTGGCGAGTGCCGCACGCGATCGAGCGGACGCCCGTCAAACCGATGGTGAAGGGCTCCGGGTTGAGGCCGCCCCCGACCGTGCCGCGCCCGAGCTGACCGGCCGCGTTGTCGCCCCAGCACGTCATGGTCTGGTCCGTCGCGAGCGCGCACGAGAAGCCATCCCCCGCGCAGACGCGGGTCGCGGACAGGCCCGCCACCACACCCGGGCCCCGCATGCCCCCCGCGCGGCCCAGCTGTCCATGATCGTTCGCCCCCCAGCAGACGACCGCCTCCGAGGTGGTCACCACGCAGGTGTGGTCGTAGCCCGCGGCGACGTCCAACGCGGTCACCGGCGTCTCTCCGCCCCCCGAGTCGGTCGCCGCGTCGAGCGCCGCGTCCATGGGGTCTTCGCCTCCGTCCGGCACGACACGGGCATCGAGGGCGGCGTCCGAGGGGGACGCGGCGTCAGCCGACGCGTTCCGCACGTCCCCCGGAAGCGGCTCGGTACATCCGACCGCAACGCCGAAGAGGAGCGCCGAGAGGATCCAGGCGCGCATCAGAAGCGCCCCTCGCAGCTCACGCCGAGCAGGCCTGGCGCGCACGCCACCGCGGACTCCGAAGACCCGCCCCCCGCGTCCACGAGGACGAGCACGAGGCCGGCCGCCGCGAGCGCGCCTCCCGTGATCCCGAGCACGATCGCGGCCGTCTCCGCCGCGCTCCACGCGTCCGGCTCACCGGGGCACGCCTCGGCTCGCGTCGCGCCAGCGGGGAAACACGCGTCCGAGTTCCAGCGCTGGACGTGCGACTCGCGGAGCGCCCAAGCGATGGCCATGCCCGCCACGGCAGCGCCGCCCACGCCGAGCGCGACGCCGCCCAGCGGCCCGAGGGCGCTGCCGCCGTTGGCCGAGGATCGGGCGCCGACGTTGAGGCTCGCGCGGGAGAGCGCTCCCGGCTGCACCGTGACCGAGCGCTCGGCGACGACGGCGCCGCCCTCCCGCACTCGGATGACGACGGTGCCCTCGGTCGCGAACACGGGCGACGCCAGCGGGGCCACGCCCACGAGCGTCTCGTCCACGAAGACCTCACCGCCCGCGCGATCGACGAGGATCTCCACCTGGCCAACGTGTCGCGCGATCTCCGCGCGCGCCTGCTGCAGGGTCGCGCGCCGTTCCGTCACCCAGGCGTCGGGGCGCGCCATCGCCGCGTCGAGGTGCATCGCGGCCGCTCCCCATCGCCCGAGCGCCTGCTCCGCCAGCGCGACCTGGGCAAGACTTCGAGGCGTCTGCGTGCGCGCGTGCAGAGTCTGGAAGGCCGCCAGCGCCTCCGCGTCGCGACCCTCACGACGCAGGTTCACCCCGGCTGTCCACGACGCGTCGTCCTGGGCCGCGGCGAGCGTCGGCGCGGCCAGCACGAGCGCGAGTACGAGCGCCCTCCACATACCCGTCCTTCCTATCACGGTCCTGAAACTCGGTGAACGCCTGCTATCCTTTCACGCCTGTGACGGATCTCGATGCTGTACTCGGAGATCGCGCCCTCCTCGGCCCCATGCGCACGCAGCGGGTCAAGGGCTCGTTGATGGCGGCCCGCCCGCGCTACGTGCGCGAGACATGGGGGGAAGACACGCTGCGACGCGTCGCGGAGGCGACCGCGCCCGTCGCGCGACGGCACCTCGAGGACGAGCCGGTGACGATGGCCTGGTTCCCGCTCGAGGAGATGGTCGAGATCGATCAACGCATCATCGAGGTGGCGATGGATGGAGACCTCCGCCAGATGCAGCCGTTCGGCGCGACGATCGCGAGCTACGACCTGCCGACGATCTACCGTGCGCTCTATCGCCTGGGCACCCCGGCGTTCGTGCTGAAGAGCATCGGCGTCGCCTATCGCCAGTACCTCCGGCCCGGCTGGGCGCGCACGGAGGTGCACGAGAAGGGCCGCGCCACGGTCACGATCGGCGAAGCGATCTACCCGCGCTATCTCTGCAAGTACGGGATCGCGGGGTGGGTCGAGTCCGCCATCACGCTCTCGGGCGGCGAAGACGTGGCGGTCGCGCACGTCGAGTGCCTTCACGAGGGGGACGAGCGCTGTCGGTGGGAGGGACGCTGGCGCTGACGTCGCCGCGCCTCGGGAATGGCCGAGCCGCGGCAGCGCGTATACTCGCGCGGTGCAGCAGGGCGACATCCTCGCGGGGCGCTACCGGCTGATCGCGCGCCTCGGCGAGGGCGGGATGGGCGAGGTGTGGCGCGCCGAGCAGGTCGCGCTCGGGCGAGAGGTCGCGGTGAAGCTCGTGCGCGGGGAGCTGAACGAGCCGCACGCCCGCGAGCGCTTCCGACGCGAGGCCGAGCTGGCGGCGAAGGTCCAGCATCGCAACGTCGTCGACATCCTCGACTTCGGCACGATCGAGGAAGGGGACACGGACGACTCCGAGAGAGGCGAGGACACGCAGTACCTCGTCATGCCCCTGCTCGAAGGCGAGACGCTGCACGCGCGCCTGCACCGCACGCGGCCCGCCCTGCGAGACCTGCTCGTGTGGATGCGGGGGCTCTTGAGCGGCCTCGCCGCCATTCACGACCGCGGCATCGTGCACCGCGACCTGAAGCCGGCGAACGTCTTCCTCGCCGAGGACGACGACGGGGTGATCCCCAAGCTCCTCGACTTCGGGATCTCGCGGGCCGGAGCGCCCACCGGCACCCAGCTCACGGCGCAGAACACCGGCATCGGCACGCCGCAGTACATGGCGCCCGAGCAGTTCGAGTCTGCACGCGACGTCGACGCGCGCGCGGACGTCTGGGGCGCAGGCGCCATCTTCTACGAGGCGCTGGCCGGCCGCCCGCCCTTCGGCGGCGACGACGCGTTCGCGGTCTACAAGGCGGTGCTGCAGATCGAGCCCGAGCCGCTCGGGGCGCTGCGCGCGGAGCTCCCGGTGCCGCTTTCGGAGCTCGTGCACCGCGCGCTGTCCAGGGACCCGGCCGCGCGCTTCCGGGATGGCCGAGAGATGCGGGACGCGCTCGACGCGCTCATCCGGGACGGAGCGCTGGGCGCGATCGACATCGCGATCTCGTCGCCCGGCGTCGCGGCCACGCAGGCCATGTCGCCGTCGCCGATCTCGGGCGACGCGCCCACGCTCCCCGCCAGCAGCGATCCGCAGGTGCGAGGGGCGGTGAATCGTACAGTGGGGCTCCCGGAGGCGGCCCCCACCGCCTCGCTCGAATCGAAGGGCTCGACGCGCCGAATGCTCTGGATCGGGCTCGCCGGCGCGGTCGCGATCGCGGGAGCCGTCGGCCTGTTCTTCGCTGGCGCGGGGGGCGAGTCGGTCGAGCCCGAGACGCTCGTCGCCGCCGACGCCCCGTCCGCCACGGAGCGGGCGGAGGACGCGGGGCCGGCCATGAGCGTCGGCCCGACCGCGCCGCCTTCGCCCCGGGGGTTCCGCGTGACGGGCGCCCGGCCGCTCGAGGAGCTCGCCTTCGACTGGGCGGAATTGCCAGAGTCGCAACGGGCTCGACCGTTCCGCTTCACCCGCCTCGACGATGGCTGGGTGGCGCGGCTCCCGGGAGACACGCCGAACGAGGCGATCGGGGAGATCAGCCGCGGGCTCCGCGGCGTGGTGGTGCAGGAGCCGTACGATCCGGACGCGGGCGTGCGCCCCGCGCGGATGCACTCGACGGTGCGGCTCAGCCTCCGACGCGGGCCGACCACGGATCGACCGAACCTCCTGCGCGTGCTGCCTCACGACGCGGTGACGGTGGCGCTCTACGGCGAGGTCGACGGCGCCCGGTCAGCGGCGGAGGGCGAGGACGCGTTCACGCACGTGGCGATCAGCCGGGCCCAGCGCGGCTGGGTCACCGCGCGCTTCCTCGCCCCGCTCGAGGCCTGCTTGCCCTCGTCTGCCGCCGTCCTCGACGAGATCGTCGCCGACCTCGAGGAGCTCTACGGCGGAGAGATCTACGACGAATTCGATGCCGAGGCGGACGACGTCTTCGGGCAAGCCGAGCGCACCGCGAAGGGGAGCCTGACCCTGCGCACGCACGCCTGGATCGAGGGGCGCCGTCAGCCGGTCTTCATCGTCGTGGGCACGAACGTGGAGATGCGCGACGCGGACATCATCGTCTACGGGCTGGACCCCACCTGCGAGATCGATCGGCTCGCGAGCCACCACGTGTCCGGCGTGCTCGACGAGGTCTTCCTCACCGAGACGATCCGCGGCGGGGGCCAGACCTTGCTCGTGACGAGCCACGCGCCGCGCGACTCCCTGGGCGCCGACGGTGTGCGCGCGTGGACGGCCAAGCCCCTGCACCGGTCCACCGAGGTGTGGTCGGCGCGGCTCCCGACCGAAGACGGCCTGCCGGACCATCGCCGGGCGAGCGTGTCCGGGACGCGGGATCGCGCGGGGAGCCACCGCCGCGAGCCGTTCGCGCTGACGGTGCGGAGCCCGGGGGCGCCGCGTCAGTGGTGGGTCTGGGAGGGCGACGCGCTCGTCGCGGAGGACGGCGCGGAAGAAGAAGAAGCGGGCGGCGCCTCCGAAGAGACGCCGCCCTGACGGGTCACGCGACGCTGCGCACGACCCCCGCGCCGATGGTGCGGCCGCCTTCGCGCATGGCGAAGCGCATGCCGGGCTCGATGGCCACGGCCTTGTCGAGCTCGAAGCGGACGCTCGCCCGGTCACCCGGCGCGATGACGCCCTCGTCGAACCGGAGCACGCCGGTCACGCCCACCACGCCGAAGAAGAGCTGCGGCGCGTAGCCGGACCCGAAGGGCCGCTTGCGACCGCCCTCCTTCTCGCGGAGGAGAAAGATCTCCGCCTCTCCGAGCGCGTGCGACGCGATCGAGCCGGGCTCGACCGCCACCTGACCGCGGACGATCTCGTCCCGACCGACGCCGCGAAGGAGGAGCCCGACGTTCCAGCCCGCGACCGCCTCGGGCACGTCACGGTGGAACGACTGGATGCCTTTCACGAACGCCGTCCGGGGCTCACCGCCGCGACCGACGACCTCCACCGACGCGCCGACCGCGAGGCGGCCGCGCTCGACCTTGCCGGTGATCACGGTGCCGAGCCCTTCGATGCTGCACACGCCCTCGACGGGCATGAAGAAGGGCGCGTCGTAGTCCCGGTCGGGCACCGGCACGTGCGCGTCCAGCGTCTCGACGAGCGAGAGGATCTCCTGGACCCTCGCGTCGTCGAAGCGGCCGGCCTCACACGCGCGCAGCGCCTCGAGCGCGGAGCCACGCACGAAGGGCGGATCGATGTAGTCGTGCGCCTCGAGTAGCTCGGCCACCTCGATCTCGACGAGGCCGAGCAGCTCGGGATCCGCGACGTCCACCTTGTTGACGAACACCACCAGGTGCTCGACGCCGACCTGACGAGCGAGCAAGACGTGCTCACGCGTCTGCGCCTGCACGCCCACCGATCCGTCCACGAGCAGGATCGCGCCGTCCATCTGGGACGCGCCCGCGATCATGTTCTTGACGAAGTCGGCGTGCCCCGGGCAGTCGACGTGCGCGTACACCCGCGCCCGAGACTCGTACTGCACGTGCGAGGCCTGGATGGTGATGCCCCGCCGCCGCTCCTCGGGCGCGTTGTCGATGTCGCCGAAGCCGCGCGCCGTCCCGCCGAACGCGTGGGCCGTGGCCGCCGTCAACGCCGCCGTCAGCGTCGTCTTGCCGTGGTCCACGTGGCCGATCGTGCCGACGCTCAGGTGCTGCTTCTCGATGTTCATCTGACTGTTCTCCAATTCTCCTCTCGCGCCGCGACCTTCGCGGACGACGGAGGAAGGCGTGGCTCCGCTCCGAGGAGACGCCGGGAGAACGCGCTGTAGAATTGCGAAGACCCCCTCGGCGTCTGCCGGAGGGGGCCGTCGAATGAGCGCTGGGCTCGTGGTCTGGGCTACCTCCGGACGCACCCGCACCGATCCGCTTCGTGAGCGGAGGCGGTGCGTGACGTTGTCCGTGAGTCGAGCCGCATGACCGCGTGAACATGATGCGAAGGGTGAAGCGCGTCAAGCGTGTGGGCGCGGCGGGCGGCGTCGTACGCTGATCGATTCTGTCGCGGCGAGCGGCGCCGGTTCCCCCTAGCGTGAGCGGATGCGCACCTGGACCTGTGTGTTCTTGCTCCTCTTCGGCTGCGGCGCCGAGCCCTCCGACTCCGACGGCGGCGCTCGGGACGCGGCGCCCGCGGACGACGCAGGATCCGACTCCGGGATCGAGATCTCGTGTGGGGACGAGGTCGCGCGCCAGGGCTGGTCGCTGTGCGAGGAGGGCGGCCCGACCTGCTCGCTGGTCTTCACGGACAGCACCGGCTGCGCCGCGGCGTGCGCGGCGCTCGGCCTGACGTGCGTGGAGAGCTACGAGGACGTCGACGCGATGTGCGCGGCGGACCGGTCCTTGCCCGCGCTCGACTGCGCCGACACGGGCCACATCTCCGACTTCTGCACCTGCGGACGCGCGCCGAGCCCACCCGACGCGGGCCCAGTGGACGGCGGCACGCTCGACGGAGGTCCGCCCGGAGAGGTGCTCGCGTTCCCGAGCGCGCGAGGCGCGGGCGCCTACGCCACCGGCGGCCGAGGCGGGCGCGTGATCCGGGTCACCACGCTGGCCAGCTCCGGCCCCGGGAGCCTGCGCGAGGCGCTCACCGCGGAGGGTCCGCGCATCATCACGTTCGCGGTCTCCGGAACGATCGTGATCGACAGCACCATCGTCGTCTCGAACGGCGACTTCACGGTGGCGGGGCAGACCGCGCCGCGGGGCGGGGTCACCCTGACCGGCGGCTCGCGGGTGATCGAGCTCCGCGGGGTCGACAACTTCATCGTCCGCTACCTGCGCGTGCGCCCGGAGTACTCCAGCTTCGACGCGCTCGGGCTCATCGACTGCTCGAACTACATCTTCGACCACGTGTCGGTCTCCTTCGGCGGCGACGAGATCATGACCACCCGCGGTGACACCGATGATCTGACGTTCCAGCGCATCCTGATGGCCGAGGGCAAGACGGGGACGCTCTTCGGAGACAGCAACGAGCCCAGCCTCTCGGAGAACCTGAGCTTCCATCACAACGCCTACTACAACGTCACGCACCGTCACCCCAACGTGCACACCTTCGGGCGCGCGGACGTCTACAACAACGTCGTCTTCAACTGGCGCTTTCGCTGGTCGGTGGTGATCGGCGACGTCCAGCTCAACCACCTCGCGAACTACTACTCGCGCGGCTGCCTCGGCACGCCGAACGGCAACAACTCCTTCAACAAGGTCTTCTACGACCCGGCCTTCGAGCCGGAGATCCACTCGGCCGGCAACCTCGTCGTCCCGGACTTCCTCACCGATCCCGCGGCCGACAACTGGGGCCTTTGGAACTGGCGCGTGGACGTCACCGACGGCCCCTACGCGGGCGCGGGCGCCAACACTCAGCTCACGCGTGACTACCAGACGGCGAGCGCCTTCCCGCTGCTCGGCCCGGCCACGAGCGTGCAGTCGGCGCGAGAGGCCTTCGAGGACGTCAGCACCGACGTCGGCGCCAACGCGCGCCTCGACGAGAACGGCGACGTCGTCGCAGAGGTGGACGACCTGGACGCGCTCTATCTCCGGAACATCCGGAGCGGGGACTGCGTCGAGTACATGTCGTCCAGCGCGGGCCAGGACTTCGACCGCACGGCGCACTACGCGGCGTTCCGCTCGTCCATCTCGACGACGCCCATCGCGACCGGCTACGCCGACTCCAACGAGGACGGCATCCCCGACGCCTGGGTCACGGCGCGCGGCTTCGGGGTCGACGCGGACCTGACGAGTCACGTCTGGCCGAGCGGCTATGTCGGCGTCGAGGAGTTCCTCAACGAGGTGGATCGCTGACGCTCAGAGCCGGGCCCCGAGCGCGAGGCGGGCGGGGACGACCCACTCCGTGAAGCCGATGACACGTCGGTCCGGGCTGCGCGCTTCGTACCCATGCAGGGCGTGGCGCACGCCGAGCTCGAGCATGACGAAGAGCGCGTCGGTGAGCGCCAGGCGCGCGCTCACGAACAGACCGAGGTCCACCACTCCGTCCAGCTCGGCGCGCGCGCTGACCGCGTCGCTCACGGCCTGCGCGTCTGCCCAGACCAAGCCCGGTCGCAGCTCGAGGAGCGCGCCCAGCGCGAAGGGCGCGAGGTCGATCGCGATCCCCGCCTCGACCGAGAGAGAGAAGAGCGCGAGGTCGACGCTCCCGAGCGGGTCCTCGCCGCGGCCCCCGACGCCGTGCAGGGCGGCGCCGAGGAAGAGCGGCCCGGCCAGGTCGAAGCGCGCGCCGAGCCAGGCGCCGCCGAGCGCGCGCGGGTCCGCGGCGACCAGCTCGAGCGCGCCTCCCACGTGCAGCTGCCAGCGCGGCGGGGCGGCGGGGCGGGCGCGCTCCACGGGCCCGGCGTCGACGGGAGGCGCAGAGGCCTCGACGACGGGGGCGCGCGCCGGATCGGCGAGGCTGCGTCGGACCGCGAGGGGCGGCGGAGTGGGAGGAAGCACCGCCGGTCGCGCGCGCCAGAGATCGGCGAGCACCAGCGCGAGGGCACGCGCCCGCAGCTCGGCCGCGGTGTCGCTCAGGTCGACCCGACGCGCGATGAGTCCGCCTTCATCTCGCGCCTGCAGATCGAGGAGCGGATCACACGAGGCCGCGCGCACGGTCAGCGACGCGTCGCCGTCGACCAGGATCACGTCCACCGCAGACGAGCTCGTGCGCAGCTCGACGCGCAGGAGGGACGCGAGCACCTCCGGCGACACCCAGGTCACCCCGCACGCCTCGACGCGCAGCGACACGACGTCCGGCTCCGCATCCTGCCCCAGAGCGGGCGTGGCGGCGGAGAGGACGAACGCCAGCGCGAAGGCACACCGCATCAAGGCGCGAGGATCTCGAGCCGCCGCTCGACGTCGCCGCGGAGGGCGTCCGGCACGCCGAGCGAGAGCGCGCGCTCGAAGGCCCGCCGAGCGCGCGCCGGGCGGTGGAGCGCATCCATCTCGATGCGCCCGAGCGTGATGGCGGCGAGGGGCGCCCCCGGCGCGTCCGGGTGCTCGGCCAGGAGACGCTCGAGCGGACCGACGGCCTCCTCCGGGTGACCCGAGAGGCGCGCCACGTCGGCGAGGAGCAGGAGCTGACCGGCGTTCGCCTGGGAGGTCTCGCGCCGGATGCCCTCGGCGCCGATCGCGTCGAACGCCTCGTCGTGCGCGCCGGTCCGGGCCAGCGCGCGCCAGTCCTCGGCGGGCGCGTCCCGCACGACGCGCGCGGGCGGCGCAGGACTGGGCGCAGGTCTGGGCGCCGCGCTCGGCTCCGCGCGGCGGGGCTCCGGTGCAGGCGTCTCGGTCACGGGCGCCTCCACCGCGACCGGCGCCGGCCACCCGAGCCGCACCTCCTCGCCCGCGGTCAGGAGCCGCTCGCCCGCCTCGAGCCGCGGATCGCGCACGCGGACACGCCCCCGCTCCACCTCGACGGCCACGGCGTCCCCTTCGCGCGTGACGGTGAAGCGCGTGCCGACGACCTCCACCACGGTCGAGCCCGCGCGCACGACCCACGCACGCGGCCCACCCGGGGTGACCTCGAAGCGCACGCGGCCCTCTTCGACCTCGCTCTCGAAGCGCCCCTCCACGTTGGCGGTGGGGATCCAGCGCCCCTGCGCCGCGACCTCGATCCGCGAGCCGTCGTCCATGGTCACGCCGCGCGCGGCGTCGGCGGCCCGGAGGGCGACGGGAGCGCTCCCGTCCTCCAGCCGAAGGATGGCGGGCCCCCGTGTGCTCCAGACCCCCGCGCTCACCGCGAGGGCCAGCGCGCTCACCGCCGCCCCGACCTTCACCGCCACGCGACGACGCTCGGCGCGCCGCATCCTGCCGCGTGTCCCCTGCCAGAGGCGGTGCACCCGCTCCTCCGCCACGGGATCGTCGAGGAGCCGACCGACGCCCTTCATGCGCCCCTCCGCGCGTGCGCCGCGAGCGCGCTCTCGGCGGCCGCGACCCGCCGCTTCGCCGTGGCGAGCGAGCAGCCCGTCAGGGCCGCGACCTCGGGCAGGCTGTGCTCCTCCACGTGCCGGAGCATCCACGCGATGCGTTGCTCGGTGGGGAGTCGGCCGAGCGCGCGGTCGACCCCGGCCAGCTCTGCGAGGTCCTCCGGGCTGGCCGACGCGCTCGCGAGCTGGCTGAGGGTCGCGTCGTCGATCCCGCGGTCCAGCCCGAAGCTTCGGAGCAGTCGGCGGCGCCGGTACATCTTGCGGCTCCGGTTCACCGCGATGCGGTGGAGCCACGCCCCGAACGCGCCGGGCTCGCGCAGCTTGGAGAGGTCGCGGAGCGCCTCCGCGAACGCGTCCTGCACCGCGTCGTCCGCGTCGTGGGTGCGCCCGACCAGCCGGGTGACCAGCCGCGTGACCCCGTCGACGTGCCGTCTGAAGAGCGCCTCGAGCGCCCACTCGTCGCCGCCCTGGGCGCGCAGGACCAGGCTCGCGTCGTCCGCGTCCACGAAGTCGCGGCGCGGACGGGCGGCGGTGCGCTCGCGGCTCGGGAGGGGCTTGGTCATGACGGATCGGCCGGACACTCAGAAAGCACGGTCCGCGGGCGGCGTCGACCGGGTCAATTTTTTTTGGAGGGCCTGAACGCAGGCCCTCGCTGTATTTCTTGGAGGGCCTGAACGCAGGCCCTCCCCCCATTGGGCAGAGCGCCAATGGGGCCCCCCTCCCGACTACGGCGGGCGCGCGCTCCGCGCGCTTTCCCGCCGACCCCAGCGACGGGGCGCTGGGGCCCCTGCGGCTCGCGCTTTCGCTGCGCGAAAGCTGGCCGCCTTGTTTGCCTGGAGGGCCTGAACGCAGGCCCTCCCCCCATTGGGCAGAGCGCCAATGGGGCCCCCCTCCCCGACTACGCCGCCGCTCGCTGCGCTCGCGCCGCGTCCCCACCGACGGGGCGGTGGGGCCCCCGCGGCTCGCGCTTTCGCTACGCGAAAGCTGGCCGCCTATTCGCTTCGCTGCGCTCGCTCCGGCTGCCCCCGCTCCGGCTGCCCCCGCTCCGGCTGCCCCCGCGGCTCGCGCTTTCGCTGCGCGAAAGCTGGCCGTCTGTTCACTGCGCTCGCCCCCGCTGCGCTGCGCTCACTCCAGTCGATCGCTCCGTTGCGCGCGCTCCCACGCCGACCACAGCGACGGGGCGCTGGGGCCCCCGCGGCTCGCGCTTTCGCTGCGCGAAAAGCTGGCCGCCTGGTCGCTTCGCTGCGCTCGCTCCGCGTCCCACCGACGGGGCGCTGGGGCCCCTGCGACTCGCGCTTTCGCGCGCGAAAGTTGGTTAGACCGCTTCGGGCCACGCCTGAAGTCGGGCGCGTAGGCTTGGCGCTCGGCTCCTTTCTCGCGACGATGTTGAGCCGGTCTCGCGGGGCGCGGGACCTGGGACTCGCATGACACTTCGACTTCTTCTTTCGCTGGCTCTCCTCGCTCCGGGCTGCGGCTATCGATCGTCGGTCTTGCTCGAGGGCGAGGACGCGGGCGGCGGCGACTCCGCGACCCCGGGCTCGCGAGACGCAGGCCGTCGGGACTCCGGCGACGCAGGCGACGCGGGGGTGCTCGACTCGGGCCGCGCTTCGGACCACACGCTCAGCGACACGATGGCCTGTCACCTCCAGCGGGCCGAGGCGCTGGACGCGGTGGCGCGCACGATCGCGTGTGAGCCGGAGTCGCGCTCGACGTTCTTGGGGCTGTTCGAGGCATGGGAGGCCGGACTGCTCGGGATGGACGGGACCGGGTCCGTCTACTCCGGGCACGCGCTCACCCGCGGTTGCGCGGCGTGGCGGTGCGTCGCGAGAGCAAACGACTGCGGCGAGTACGCGGATTGCGTCGAGCCCGCGGAGCCGACGACCTGCGCGCCGGGCGAGGAGATCTGCCGCGACGGCGCGATCGCGCGTTGCAACCAGGAGGGAACCGCGTTCGTGTCGATCTTCGCGTGCGGGGACGTCGGCATGACCTGCGGACCGAGCGAGATGTTCTCCGGTGTCATGGCGTGCTTGGGCCACGGCGGCTGCGAGATGCGCGGGCACATCTATGACTTCCGGTGCGAAGGCGATGACCTCGTGATCTGCGACGGAGCGGTGCGAACGACATGCGACACCTGGCGGCCGGGTGGGCGCTGCCAGTCGTTCGCGGTCGGAGGCGAGGTGCCGATCGACTTCTGCGGGCCGCCGGGCTTCGGGGGCGCAGGCGCCTACGACACCGACAGCGAGTGCGACGGTGACGTGGTCGTCTTCGCGGCCCTCGGCGTGGAGCCCGTCCGCTACGACTGCGCGGCGAACGGGTACGCCGGGTGCTCGCCCAGGGGCTGCGTCGCCCCGTGAACGCGGCGCATCAACCTTCTCCTTCCCCGTCCCAGTAGTCGACGTCGGTCGGGCGGATCACCCGGCTGAGGCGGCGCTGGGACTTGTCGCCGCCGGGCGCGGCGCCGGCGAAGATCGCGAGCTTGCCGCTGTCGGCGTAGCCGGCGATCTCGAAGGGGATCATGGTGGAGAAGCAGAGATACTCGAGGGGGACGTCGCTCTCGTTGCGCATCTGGTGCGCGTGCGCTTCGCCCACCGGGAGCGCCGCGTAATCGCCCGCCTTCACGGCGACGCGCGCCTCGCCCAGCAGGAGGACGCCCTCGCCGGACAGGACGTAGATGGCCTCCTCGTTGACCTCGTGCCAGTGACGCGGCCAGCTCCGCGCGCCGGGCGGCAAGGTCACATGACTGCAACCGAGCTGGACGCTCCCGGCCGGCGCGCCGAGCTGACGCCGCGTGAAGCGGTGGGGCCCCTCTTCGGTCGTGGTGGGCGCGATGGACTCGAGGTGGACGACGTTGGGGTGACTCATGACGGCTCCTCTGCGGTGGCGACGAAGACGCGGTGGGGGACGGTGAAGGACTCGCCGTGCGGGCGAAGGACCTCGCGCAGCGCGGCGTCGAAGCGAGCGACGCCCTCGGCATCGAGAGTGGCGCCGACGTGGGCGCTCGCGCGCATCCGGCCGCGCCACGCCTCGGCGGTGTAGGGGATGTCGACGTCGAAGCTGAAGCTCTCGGGCCGCGCGAAGCCCGCGTGGTGCAGGTCCTCGAGCCAGGGCCCGTAGAGCCCCGCGAGCTGCAGGGCGTCCAGGTGCGTGAGCGCCACCTCGCGGTGCGTGTCCACCAGCGCCATCGAGTCGCGCGGGACGTTGCCGGGGCGCTCGATCCAGTCGAGGTGCGCGATGACGATCCGGCCGCCCGGCCTCAGGACCCGGCGCATCTCTCGCGCGGCGCGCGACCGGTCGAGCCAGTGCCAGCACTGGCCGGCGAGCACCGCGTCGAAGGCGTCGGCGTCGAGCCCGGTCGCCTCCGCGGGCGCACACCGGAAGTCGATCGCGAGGTCCGCTTCGTTCGCGAGCCGAGCGGCCTCGGCGAGCTGACCGCCCGCGACGTCGATCGCGGTGACGGCGTGGCCCCGCGAAGCGAGGGCGCGGGCGAGGGTCCCCGTGCCCGTCCCGACGTCGAGCACGCGGGGGCCGAGCCAGCGCTCGATGCGGGCGTAGAACGCCGGCGGGAACCCCGCGCGGAAGCGTGCGTAGTCGCGGGCGGTGCGCGACCAGCGAACGGAACCATACATGGATTCATGATCAATGTGTTGTGGAGAGGTAGCGGTCATGCGGCTACGATGAGCGCTCCATGCCGAAGGCAACAGCTCGAATCGACAATCAATCTGTTGGGGGGCTCGTGCCCTCCGAGGAGGCTTGTCGCAGGCTCGGCGTGAAGCGGGCCACGCTCTACTCCTACGTCAGCCGAGGCCTGGTGCGGTGCGTGGACACGGGTGGCCGGCGGCGCCTCTACGCGGCCGACGACGTGGACCGGCTGGCAGCGAAGAGCGCCGCGCGGAGAGGCCACGCGGCGGTCGCGGTCGGCGCCCTGCGGTGGGGGGACCCGGTGCTCGACTCGGCCATCACCTCGGTCGAAGACGGCTTGCGATACCGCGGCCAGGAGGTCCGCGCGCTCCTGGCCGACGGGGTGCCCTTCGAGCAGACGGCCGAGCTCCTCTGGGAGGCCTCGCCCGGGGAGTGGCCGGAGCTCGAGGGACCGGTCGCGCCTCCGGGGCCGCCGCTGTGGCGCATGATCGGCGCCCTGCCCGGGCTCGCCCTCGCGGACACGCCGCGGCACGGGGGCACGGCCGAGGTGGAGCACCAGCGCGCGCGTCGGCTCGTCTCTTCGCTCGCGGCCGCGGCGAGCGGCGCCTCGGTGAGCGGCTCCATCGCCGCGTCGGTGGCGCACGGGCTCGCCGATGAATCGCACACGGAGCGCGTGAACGCGGCGCTGGTGGCCTGCGCCGATCACGAGCTGAACGTCTCGACCTTCGCCGCGCGCGTCGCCGCGTCGAGCGGCGCCGATCTCTACGCGTGCGTCGGCGCCGCGCTCTACGCGTTCAGCGGACCCAAACACGGCGCGGCGTCCTCGCGGCTCGACGCCTTCGTGCGGGAGTGCATGACGGCGGGCGTCGACGCGGCGATCGCGGACCGGCTCGCGCGCGGCGACACGCTCCCCGGCTTTCACCACCCTCTCTATCCCGACGGGGATCCGCGCGCGGCGCCGCTGCTCGCCCGCGCCATGGAGGGCGACGCGAGCCCGGAGCGGGACGTCGCGTTGTCGCTGGCCGAGCGCGTCCCGGCGCAGACGGGCGCCCTGCCCAACCTGGACCTGGCGCTCTACGCGCTGGCCCGTTCGATGGGCGGCGGCCCGGAGCTCGCCAGCGCGCTCTTCGGCGTCGGTCGGACCGCGGGCTGGATCGCACACGCGCTCGAGCAACGCCAGAGCGAGGTCCTGCTGCGTCCGCGCGCTCGCTACGTGGGCCGGTGATCAAGCCGCGTGGCGGTAGACGAAGAGCCGGTACTCGAAGTCGCGCGTGCGCTGGAAGTAGAAGAGCACCCCGCAGTCGTCGATGGGGACGACGAAGTCGTGTGCCGAGCTGCTCCAGGTCTCCGGGCGAGCAGCGCGGACGGTCTCGGTGATCTCCGTCCAGGTGTCGCTCGAGATGTCGAAGGTCCACCAGCGATCCTCCTCCCCGTTCTGCACGACGAAGGCGCCCGTGACCGGGTCGTAGGTCTTCATCGAGCGCCCGTCGCCGTTGAGCGTGGTGGGCGCGTCGGCGAGCTGGGTGAGCGAGCCATCGGGCCGCAGAACGGCGCTCCCGGTAACGGCGCCGTTGCCCGCGCCGACCCAGGCCACGTCGTGCACCGGGTTGTACTCGGCGAACTGGTGGTAGCTGCCGAAGGAGACGTCGGGCGCCTCGACGCGGCGCCACGCGCCGTCCTCCAGGATCGACACCCCGCTCCCGACGAGCACCAGGGAGGACGTCGAGGCGAACCACGTGAGCCCCACCGCGATGGGGTGACGCCCGGGATCGGGCACCGGCGTCCAGCCCTCGCCGTCCCAGCCCTGGATGCTCGACGAACGGGCGAAGTAGTGAATCCCGGTGTCCGGGTCGAGCGCGTTGCCGTCGTAGGCGTGCCCGGTGTCGTCGGGCCAGGGGGTCTCCTCCACGGCCCAGGTGTCGGTCGCGACGTCGTAGAGCAACAGCTCGTACGCGCTCGGATCGGCGCAGCATGAGCCCGGGCTGCCCACCCACTGCACCCGCCGCGTGATCGGGTTCCAGACGCCGGTGTCGGCCCAGCTCGTCAGGTGGTGATGCAACATGGCGGCCGGCAAGCTCTCGTGCACGTCGAGCTCTCCCCACTCCCCCGCGCCGAGAGCGCTGGCGACCCGGCCGAGCGCGGTGTCGCCCATCGCGCACCACCCCTCCGGAATCACGCCCGCGTCGCTCGGGGGAGGGCTCGCGTCGGGGAGCGGCGTGGCGCCCGAGTCGGGCGGCGCGGCGTCGCTCGAGCTCGACGCGTCGACGAAGGACGCGTCCCGGCTCTCCACGCCGTCGCAGGCGGTGAGCAGGGCGAGCGCGGCGAGCCAGCGACAGGACATGCCCTACCCTCGCGCGAGGGCCCGCGGGGGCCCAATTTCATCGCTTGCGCGAATGCAGCTCGAACAGGAGCGTGTCGCCGAACGCGCCGGGCACGGTCCGCTCCATGCGCGCGAAGCCGACCTTCTCGAGCACGCGGATGGACGCGACGTTGGGCGCGTCGACCGCGGCCTCCACGCGCCCCCGCCCGAGGGAGAACGCGTGCGTGACGAGCGCCTCGGCGATCTCGGTGGCGAGCCCACACCCGGTGTGCGCTTCGAGGAGCGCGTAGAGCAGCTGCGGCTCGGGGCTCACGTCGTCGAAGACGTGAAAGCCGGCGAAGCCGATCGGCGCGCCGTCGCGCTCCACGAGGTAGAGCGCGAGCCCGGTCGTGTCATGCAGCGCGTCGCTCGCCTCGAGGATGGCGTCGCACCACGCCCGCGAGACCTGCTCGCCGTCCAACAAGTAGCGGCGCACGTGCGGATCGCGCGCGAGCTCGTGCAGCGCATCGAGGGCAGGCTCCGCCAAGCGCGCGAAGCGCACGCGTTCGGCCACCGGCGTCATGCCCCGAGCTTGGCACGAGCGGAGGTGAGGGGTATCCAGGGGCATGGCCGACGTGGTCCTCGGGCGAGCCGCGCCCACCATCCCCGTCCGCGACATGGCGCGCGCGCGACGCTTCTACGAGGAGGCGTTCGGGCTCGCGACGACCTTCGCCAACGGCGACGGATACGCGGTGCTGAAGAAGGACGCGGCCGAGGTGCACCTCTCACGATGCTCGGATCCCGCGCCGCGCTCGCAGAACGTGATGCACCTGATCGTCAGCGACGCCGAGGCGGTCTGCGGCGCGGCCCGCGCGGCGGGCGGCGAGATCGTCGAGGCGCTGCGCGACGCGCCCTGGGGCATGCGGACCTTCGTGGTGAGGGATCCGGACGGTCACACCATCGACGTCGGCCAGCCGCTGGAGGAGTGAGCGTGCGCGGCGTCCTCCTCTGCCTCTTGATGGTGAGCGGCTGCGCGCTCGAGACCGAGCCGCCGGTGGGGCCGCGGATCGCGCTCGCCGCCGACTTCGAGGGCTTCCAGGGCTGGCGCCGCGTGGCGCTGCCCGAGCACAGCATCACCGAGGGGCACCTGTCCTCGGAGGAGCGCTACCTCTACATCGACCGCGAGGCGCCGGAGCTCCCCGAGGCGTTCCCGACCGGCACGATCGTGGTGAAGACCATCGAGGTGGGGCCGCCCGAGGAGTGGGAGATCCACGCGATGGTGAAGCGCGGCGACGGCTACAACGCGCACGGCTCGGTGGGCTGGGAGTTCTTCGACCTGCGCTTCGACGCACGCGAGCGGCTCTCGATCGCGTGGCGCGGCCTGGGCGACGAGGCGACCGCGTACATCGACCCCACAGGTCAGGTGCGCGCGTGCAGCGAGTGCCACGACCTGGTCCCCGACCGCGACTTCATCTTCCGGCGCGAGCTCCTCTCCGAGGCGGAGTAGCCCCATGTGCGACACGCTCGTGGCGTTGCCGGACGCGACGGCGGAGGGCGTGACGCTCTTCGCGAAGAACAGCGACCGGCACCCGCTCGAAGCGCAGGCGGTGGAGATCGTCGACGCGGCCGAGCACGCCCCGGGCAGCGCCGTGCGATGCACCTACCTGACCATCCCGCAGGCGCGGCGCACGCGGCGGGCGCTGCTCTCGCGCCCGTTCTGGATGTGGGGCGCGGAGATGGGGGTCAACGAGGACGGCGTCGCGATCGGGAACGAGGCGATCTTCACCCGCGAGCCGCACACGCGGGGGCCCGCGCTGACGGGCATGGATCTGGTCCGCCTGGGTCTCGAGCGAGCCTCGAGCGCGGAGGAGGCGCTCGAGGTCATCGTCGCGCTGCTCGAGAAGCACGGCCAGGGCGGCGACTGCGGCTACCGCGGCGAGCTGCGCTATCACAACTCGTTTTTGATCGCGGACCGGCGTGACGCGTGGGTGCTCGAGACCGCGGGGCGGTGGTGGGTCGCGGAGCGCGTGCGCGGCGTGCGCAGCCTGTCCAACGCGCCGACCGTGGCCGGGGCGGGCGAGCGGCGGGCGGACGGGCTGGAGGCGCACGCGCGGCGACGCTGGGGTGCGGGCTCCCTCGACTTCGCCTCCGACGCCGCCGACCGGCTCTACACGACCTTCGCGGCGGGTCGTGCGCGCTGCGCGCGGAGCATGGGCTACCTGCGAGCGCGCGAGGGGGAGCTTCGGGAGGAGATGCTGATGGGCTTCCTGCGCAGCCACGCCGCCGAGCCCTACGAGCCGGCCCGCGGGTGGCTCGGCGCGGACGTGTGCATGCACGCCGGCGTGGGCCCCGTCCGCGTGGCCCACACGACCGGCTCGCTGGTCGTGCGGCTGGGCGAGGAGATCACCGCGTGGGTCACGGGGACCTCCACGCCGTGCACGTCCATCTTCGTCCCCGTGTGGCTCGACCGAGCGCTCCCCGAGCCGATGCGGCGCGCGCCCGGCGCGGAGCCCGACGACAGCTGGTGGTGGCGACACCAGCCCCTCGCGGTCTCGGTGCAGCGCGACCACGCGACGCGCCTCGGCGTGTACGCGGCGGAGCGCGACGCGCTCGAGCAGGCCTTCCTGCGAGACGCGCGCGCGGGCGAGCGAGACGCGGAGTCGTTCGCGGCGCGCGCCGACGAGGCCCGCACCCTCTGGCGTGCGCGCGTGGCCGAGACGCCTCCCGCCCGCCGCCCGCGGCTCTTCGATCTCGCGTGGCGCCTCCGTCTACCCGGAGTCCGAGGCGGGTAGCTCTCGCGCCAAGACGCAAAGTGAACCCCTCTCTGCCCCTTTGCGCCTTTGCGTCTTTGCGCGAGCCTTCAGAGCCAAGTCGAGGGTCGAGGATCTGGCGCGTGGCCTCGCGACCGGAGCAGGTAGTTTTCGCGCAAAGAGCAAAGACGCCAAGTGAGGCCCTTGCGCCTTCGCGCGAGCCTTCAGCGCCAGGCGGACGGGAACTCGCTCTCGAGGTGATCGCCGCGGTCGAGGGCCATGCCCAGGGCGTGCGGCCCGTGACGCACGATGACGTAGCCTCCCGCGCTGCGCTCCCGGTCGGAGGGGCGCAGCGGGACCCGCTCACGCGCGAGATAGGCGCGCGCGCGGTCGAGGTCGAGGTCGATGATCTGGCGCGTGGCCTCGCGACCGAAGCGCAGCGCGGCCGCGGTGGCGATCTTGCCGCGCGGCCGGTTGCGGGCGAGCTCCAGGCCGCTCGCGACGTGTTCGGCGGCCGCGGGCATGAGATGATCGCTCGGGACGAGGCGGGCGTAGCGACCGCGCGCGAGCAGGTGCAGCCCCGCGAACGCCTCCTCCGGCACGCCGTACCGCGTGACCATCTCCTGCACCGCCGCCGACGCGAGGGCGGGCTCGGCGCGGGTCATGACGGGCACGCCGCCCTCGGCCACGCCGTCCCCCGCCTTGTGGAGGAGCGCGGCGAAGAAGCCCCCCGTGCCGCTCTCGTGCGGCCAGAGCCGGAGCGCGCGTCGCACGCGCGGGTCGAAGGTCCGCCCCCGCCACGCGTCGATCCCCGGCGAGGTCCGCAGGCCGTCGATCTCCACCTCGGCCACGTCGACGTCCTCGAACGCCCTCAGCGCCGCGTCGAGCACGGCCTCGTTCTCCTCCGGCGCGAACGTGCACGTCGAGTAGACGACGCGGCCGCCCGGGCGGCAGAGCTCGAGCGCGCGGCGAAGCAGCGCCTCCTGCACGCCCGCGATGAACGTGCGGTAGTCCCCCGACTCCCGCGTGCGCGGGCCGAGGTTGCCCTCCGCCGTGCAGGGCGCGTCGACGAGCACGCAGTCCCAGGTGCCGATCGCGTCGGGGAGGGTCGAGCCGTCCGCCACGGTCGTGGTGACGTTCGCGAGGCCGAGCCGCGCGAGGCTGGCGCTGGTGGCGGCGTGTCGCGTCGCCTTGCGGTCGTTCGCCACGATCGTCCCGCGGTTCTCGAGCGCGAACCCGAGGCGCGCGGTCTTGCTGCCCGGCGCGGCGCAGAGGTCGAGCACCCGCTCACCCGGCTTCGCGTCCAGCAGGCGCGCGGGCAGGATCGAGGCCTCCTCCTGCACGTAGTAGAGGCCGGTCCAGTGCCCCCAGTGCTTGCCCGGGCGGTCCACGCCCTCGAGGCGCAGCGCGTCGGAGGTCCACGCGACCGGCTCGCTGCGCGCCTCGAAGAGGGCGGCGAGGCCCGCGCGGTCGATGCGCTCGGGCTGCGGCCAGATCACGGAGGGCAGCGCGGTGAGGAGGCTCTCCATGAACGCGGGCCCGTCCGAGACCAGCTCGCGGTAGCGTTCACGTACGTCGGCCGCGCGCTCGCTCATGCGCGCCTGCGTACACCGATGTCGGGCTCAGCGCTTCTTGAAGCCGCGCTGCTCGCGGAGCAGCTCCACGTGGAGCGGGCCCTCGTCCCAGCTCTCCACCGCGTCGAGGTGCTCGCCGTCCTGCGTCATCTGCGCGAGGGATTGGCGGTACATCTCGGCCACCGAGTCGCCCGCGGACGGGCGGTCGGCCTCGTCCATGACGTAGCGGCGGAGCTGCGGCACGTGGAGCGGCTGGAGCCCGCCACCGGTCGCGCTGTATTCGCTCATCCCGGCCAGCCAGCTCGCGTCGAGGCCCTCGTCCAGAGGTGCGTCCTCCAGAGCCTGATCCATTTGCTCCGGAGCCTCGTCCCACTCGTTTGCCATGACTACCTCCTCACACCTTCGAGGATAGGTCCCTCGGAGCGTCATGCGAAGGGATCACGCGCGATCCGGGAAGAGAAACGACCGCCTCCCGGATCGCGGTCGTCACGCCTTGGCCGCGGGCTGCTCCTTCGAGGGGGCCTTCGCGCTCCATCCGTGGCCGATCTGGGCGTTGATGAGCTTGTGCGTGCCCGGCCCGACGATGCCGTCGATGGTGTAGCCGAACGCGGTCTGCAGCTTCTTCACCGCCTGATCGGTGCCCTCCCCGAACTGGCCGTCGGCCTTCACGTCGAAGCCGAGGACCTGGAGGCGACGCTGGAGGTACTTCACGTCCGCGCCGTCCGCGCCCTGCTTCAGGTTGCGCTTCAGCTCGGCCCCCGCGAGCGAGCCCTTGTCGGTCTGCTTGCCCTGGGCCTGGAGCGCGCTCTTGATCGCGTCCCCCTTCTGCACGTTCCAGCCGTAGCCCACCTGCGCGTCGACCAGCGAGCGGGTGCCCTCGCCGACGATGCCGTCGACGTCGTAGCCGAACGCGGTCTGGAGCTCCTCGACGGCCTGCGCGGTGTTCGGCCCGAAAATCCCGTCCGGCTTCACGTCGAAGCCGAGCTGCTGGAGCTTGCCCTGGAGCGCTTCGACCGCGTCCCCCTTCGCACCCTTCTTCAGTGTCTCACTCATCTGTCGTTCTCCATCTTCGTTGGCGCCGTGATGACTCCGCGATTGAATGGGGCCCCTCCCGCAACCGGCGTGCCGGCCGCGTTCCCCGTCGCTGGCCGGTCACGTAGGCGCCGCTGCCGTCGGGTCCACCCCACGGAGGTGAGGGTGCGCCCTGCGATCGCGGCCGGGCCGCATCCGGGCTAATCTAGCGGCGGCATGGGTGAGCCGTCGGTACAGGGCCCTTCGGGGGAGACCCCACTGGGGCCCAAGCTCCCGCTGAAGCTCGGCCGCTTCACCCTCTGTGAGGAGCTGGGCGCCGGCGGCATGGCCACCGTCTACCTGGCGCGCATGGAGCTGGCGGCCGGCATCGAGCGGCTCGTCGCGCTCAAGACGATCCACCCGCACCTCGCCAAGGAGCCGCCCTTCGTCGACATGTTCCTCGACGAGGCGCGCATCGCCTCGCACGTCACGCACCCGAACGTCTGCTCCACGCACGACTTCGGCGAGGTCGACGGCGTCTACTACCTCGCGATGGAGTACCTCCTCGGCGAGCCGCTCTTCGACGTGATCAACCGGCTCGTCGAGCGCTTCGACGACATCCAGGAGGTGCTGCCCTACCTCGCGGCGCGCATCATCGCCGACGCGTGCGAGGGCCTGCACGCGGCCCACACCTCGCGCGGCCCCGGCGGCGAGCGGCTCCACATCGTGCACCGCGACGTGTCGCCGCAGAACCTCTTCATGACCTACGACGGCTCGGTGAAGGTGGTCGACTTCGGCTGCGCCAAGGCGGCCGAGCGGGTGGCGCACACGTCGACCGGGGTGATGAAGGGCAAGGTCGGCTACGCGGCGCCCGAGCAGCTCAAGAGCGATCGCTCCGTCGACGCGCGGGCCGACGTCTGGGCGCTGGGCGTGTGCCTCTGGGAGACCCTCACCCTCAGCCCTCTGTTCACCCGCGACACGGCGGTGAGCACGGCGATGAGCGTGCTGCAGGACGACATCGAGCGCGCCGACGACGGCCGCGACTGGGTGCCGAAGGAGATCGCCGACATCGTCGAGCGCTGCCTCGAGCGGGACAAGGAGAAGCGGTTCGACTCGGCCCGCGACCTCGGCCGGGCGCTCCGCCACTTCATCGCCAACAGCGGCTACACGCTCGAGTCCGCGGAGCTCGCCGAGTGGATGGACTTCCTCTTCGAGGAGCAGCACGACGAGCGCGCCGCGATGGCGAAGCGCGTGCGCGAGATGGACCTGTCCGAGGTCTCGCGCGGGCCGCTCTACGAGGTGACCGCGTCGGACGTGGAGCTGCTCGACGCGGCGCCCGTGCCCCTCGAGGCCGAGCCCTACGACTCGGACGAGGACATGGCGTTCGGCGGGGTGGTCGAGGCCTCGGGGCCGATCGCGCGCAGCGCCCGCACCAGCATCGAGTCCCCGGACGGCGGGGCGCCGCCGAAGAAGAAGCGGTCACGGCTCTGGCTCTGGGCGACGCTCGCGGTCCTGCTGCTGGGTGGGCTCTACTGGGTGCAGCTCTACTACGAGCCCGCGCCCTGGGTGCTCGAGGTCCTCGGGGTCGAGACGGACGACGCGGCGCCGCGGAGCGAAGGGACGAGCGAGGGGCGGGGCGAGTCGGACGAAGCCGCCGCGGGCGAAGCGCAGGCCGCAGAGGCGCAGGCCGCACAAGCGCAGGCCGCACAAGCGCAGGCCGCAGAGGCGCAGGCCGCACAAGCGCAGGCCGCAGAAGCGCAGGCCGCGGAGGCGCAGGCCGCGGAGGCGCAGGCCGCAGAGGCGCAGGCCGCGGAAGCGCAGGCCGAAGCCGACACGTCGGGTCGCGGCGCAGGGAACGACGGCGCGTCGGACGGGCGTCGTGGCGCGAGCCGCTCGGGCCGCAGCGGGCGGCGCGGCGGCTCCACCACCACCGTCGTCTCGGGCGGCGGCACGACGACCTACGGGACGCAGACGGGGACCGACACCGGCGGCGGCTCGGCGACGCCGCCGACCCCGCGCGCGGCCACGGGTGGCGTCTCCATCAGCGCGCACGGCGGCGGCTGGGCCGACGTCTTCGTGGGCGGTCGCCGCCTCGGGCGCACCCCCGTCCGCACGGAGCTGCCCGAGGGCCGTCACCGGCTGCGCATCCTGCCTTTCGGTCACGAGCCGGGCGAGACGGTCACGGTGAACATCGAGGCCGGGCTCGAGGAGACGCTGGTGCTCGAGCTGACCGATCCCGGCCAGTGAGCGAGTCGTTGAGTCAGTCGTCGATCTTCAGCGAGTCGACCTGATCCTCGTCGAGGAACTCGGTCTTGGCCGGAGAGAGACCCCGCGGCTTGGCGGCCTGTCCCTTCGCGGCCGTCTTCTCCGCGGCCGTCTTCTTCGCGCCCGCGATGGTGAGCGCGTCCACCTGGTCTTCGTCGAGGAACTCCGTCTTCGCCGGAGTGAGCCCCTGCGGCCGTGACTTGCGGGTGAGCGGGAGCGGCTCCGCCTCGCTCGTGACGGGCTTCAGGCCGCGCTGCGCGGACGCCTTGGCGGTCGCGCTGCGCCCCTTGCGCTCGAACGTGTAGCGCTTGGGCGTCTCGTCGTCCCCGGGCTCCTCGGACGCCGGCTCCTCCTCGTCGGGAGCGGCCGTGTCAGCCTCACTCGCCGGCGGCGGGTTGGACTCGAGCCGCTGCGCCTCGAGCCCGTCGCCCGCGTCGCCGATCAGCTCGCTCAGCTCCTCCGCGTCCACGTGCATCGTGCGCTGTGCGGACAGACCGCGCGGCTTCTTGGGCTTGGACTCGGAGACCATGCCGCGGATGGACGCGGCCAGGGCGGCCGGTCCGCCCGCCGCGTCGTGCAGCACCTCGTGTGGCGGAGCGTCCACCGGACGCTCGAGCAGCGCGCGCACGGAGCGTCCCAGCGTCTCCGGTCCCACGAGCTCGGGCTCCGTCCTCGCCAGCGCGGAGAGCGCGTCGATCAGCGCCTCGGCCGAGAGCTGCCGCGCGCCCGGGTCCACTTGCATGGCGCGCTCGATCGTGGCGACGAGGAGCGGGGGCGCGTCGGGCCGGAGCGTGGACAGGTCGGGCGCGAGCCGCGCGAGCTGCGCGTCGCGCTCGGGGCCGGCGGGCGCGTCGTGGGCGGGGCGGCCCGCGATGACCTCGAACAGGAGGCAGCCTACCCCGAAGAGATCCGTGGCCGGCGTGGCCCCTTCCCCCTCGACCAGCTCGGGCGCGGGGTGCCGGAGCCCGTGGCTCTCCATCGCGCGACGGCCCGCGCCGGACGCGGCGAGCGCGGCCGCCGCGCCGAAGCGGGTGAGCTTGATGGAGCCGTCGCGGGCGATGCGGATCGCGTGGGGAGAGATGCCGTCGTGCGTGAGGCGGGCGTGGTGCGCGATGGCGAGCCCGCGCAGCGCCTCGATCGCGATCTCCACCGCGAGCTGCCACGGCACCGGACCGTCGTGCCGCGCCATCCACTCGGCGACCGAGAGCCCCTCCACCCACTCCGTCACGAAGTGCGTGCCGTCATCGATCACCAGGTCGAGCACCTGCTCGACGTGTGGACAGCCCAGCTCGATCAGCTCCGACGCGATGGCGGACCAGGTCCCCACGAAGCGCCGGTCGTTGGCGAGCTCGCTCGGCAAGGTGCGCACGGCGACGGGGCGGCTGAAGCCACCGTCGCCTCGCGCGCGAGCGCGCCACAGCGTCCCGAGGGCGCCTTTGGCGATCTGCGATTCGAGCGCATAGCGTCCGACGGATTGCGTCATCGCGCGGGAGTATCGCACGCTCAGCGCGGGTGGATCACGAGCGGTCGCCGCGGGTCGCCGCTGAGGCCGCGCGGTGGTCGCGCGGAGCTGCGATAGGCGTCCGCGGGGCCCGCGAGCTCGCTCACGAACCCGCACACGGCGACCGCGCGTCCCTCGGAGACACCGCGCTCGAGCGCCTGCACCTCGGTCGTTCCCTCGGGGAAGGTCAGGCCGGCGCGGGCCGCGAGCTTCGCGATCTGCGCCGGGTCGGTGAATGTCTCCTCCGCGTGCGCCGGCATCTTCAAGGTCGAGCTGCTCAAGGCCAGTCGCGCCACTCCGCTCGCGTCCTCGAGCACGGCGCCGCCCCACCGGTGCGCGTCGAGGCGACGCACGTCGTCGCCGACGAAGACGGTGCAGAGTAGCTCCCAGCCCACCATCGGCTCGCGGCTGACGGGCCCCTCGACCGGCGCGTCGGCGCGCAGCACGCCGCGGAGCTCCACGTAACGGCCGACGCGCATGTCGCTCACCCGCCGCGCCCTCGCCCGCGTCGCCCTCGGCCTCCGCATGCGCGCAGCGTCTCACGATTTCCCCGCGGCTCGAAAGAGTGGGGGTGCAACGAACGCGCGGCGCGGCGGCACTGTCCTGTCGAAAGGTCGAGAGCCCGAGTGGCTCGTGGTGAAACGCATGAACGCAAGAACAGTCACGGTCCTGATGGCGATGGTCGCGCTGGCGGCCACGGGATGCGAGGCGCTCATCCCCCTCGCCATCTCCGAAGCCTCGAAGGGCGAGCCGCCGCCCACGAGCACGTCGGCGCCGCTGAGCGTGGAGATCGAGTCGGCGAACGGAAGCGTCGAGGGACGCGCGCTGCGCGTCGACAGCCTGCTCGCGAGCGGTGTTCGAATCGACTCCGCGCTGCACTTCGAGGTGCGCGACGCGGCAGATCTGTCGCTGAGCCTGGATGTCAGCCGCGCGGAGACCTCGAGCGACAACCCGTACACCGGCGAGGGCGGCGATCCGCACCGCCCGCCGGAGGGCCGACCGGTGCCGGTCGACGCCGGACTCGGGGGGCTCGAGCCCACCTTGCCTGGCGTGCCCGGAGCGAGCCTGACCGTGTGCGCCGCCGAGCGCTGTCAGCGGGTCGAGGACTTCAGCGTGGAGATCGTCGAGACGGCCGAGGGGCGGCGCGCGCTGGTCGAAGGTCAGCTGCCTGGTGGTGACCAGGTGAGCCTCCGTCTTCGGTACACCGAGGCGAGCTGAGCTGGGGGAGGAGCAGGCCGATGCGCAACACACCGATCGCGCTCTTGGCGCTGGCGCTCGTGGCGTGCACGAGCTCGGATCTTCGCGAACGAATGGACGCGGCGGGGGTCTTCTCGCCGAGCCGGACGGACGCGGGGCGCGAGCGGGTGGTCGAGCTCGGCCGGCTCCTCTTCTTCGACCGGGAGCTCTCGGGCAATCGCAACACCGCCTGCGCCTCCTGTCACATGCCCTTCCACCACGCCCAAGACGAGCTCTCCCTGGGCAGAGGGCAAGGCGCCTCGGGCCTGGGCCACGCGCGCACGGGCGGCCCCGGGCTCCCGCGCAACACCATCGCGCCCTTCAACCGGAGCTTCGCCGACAGCCTCCTCTGGGACGGCCGCGTGGAGCGCCTCCCGGATGGCTCCATCCGGGCGCCCGTGCCGCTGCCCGAGGGCGTCGACACGCTGCTCGAAGCGCAAGCGCTGTTGCCTTTGCTCGACCGCGAGGAGATGCGGGGCGAGGTGGGCGATCGAGACGTGCGCGGGGCGGAGAACGAGCTGGCGGCCTTCGGCGACGACGCGCCCGAGGCGATCTGGGCCGCGGTCATGGCCCGACTCATGGCGCTGCCCGACTACCGCCGGTTCTTCGCCGACGCCTTCCCGGGCACACCCGAGGGCGAGCACGACATCTCTCACGCCGTCGAGGCCATCGCGCGCTTCGAGATGCACCTCTGGGAGCTGACCGACACGCCGTTCGACGCCTACCTCGGGTCGGAGCATCGTGAGCCCATCGAAGAGGCCCTGCAGGGAGACGCGCTCGCGGGCGCCGACCTCTTCTTCGGAGACGCGGGCTGCGACCGCTGCCACTCCGGGCCGCTGCTCAGCGACGACGCCTTCCACAACATCGGCGTGCCTCACGTGGGCCCGGGCAAGGAGCGCGGCCTCGACGAGGGTCGGTTCCTGGTCACGCGCGACCCGCTGGATCGCTTCGCGTTCCGCACGCCCCCGCTCCGCAACGTCGCGATGACCGCGCCGTACATGCACAACGGCAGCGTGGTCGGGCTGGAGGCGGCCATCCGCGTTCACCTCGATCCGCGGAGCGCGCTGGCGGGCCCCGCGCTGGGTCCGGACGGCGTGCACGTAGAGGTCGACCCCGCCGTGTCCGCGGAGATCGCGCAGACCCTCGATGCCGACGCGGCGCCGCTGCGCCCGCTCGTCGACGCGGAGATCGCGCAGCTCGTCGCGTTCCTGCAGCAGCTGACCTCCGAGACCGAGCTCCGCATCTTCCCGGGCGCGGGGGAGCCGGCGTCGGTGCCCAGCGGGCTCGAGGTCGACCGGGTGATCGATTGATCAGCTGATGCGCCAGCTCGAGGAGTCCGTGAGGCTCTCGTCGCCACCGAGCGCGTCGATGAACGCACGGAGGAAGACGCGCGCGTCGGGGAAGCGATCCTTCGGGTCGAGGCTCATCGCGGTGGCGACGACCCCGGCGAGCTCCTCCGGCAGGTCGGGGCGAAGAGACGCGAGGCTCCGGCGCGGCTGCGTCCCCGCGCGTCGGAGGAAGGTGAGCAGCGGCTCGGCCGCGCGGACCTCGAGGGGCTCCTGGCCCGTCAGCATCTCGAAGAGCACGCTCCCCACCGCGAAGAGATCCGTGCGCCTGTCGATCTCGCTGCCGCCCCACACCTGCTCGGGGGCCATGTAGACCGGGGTGCCCAGGACCTCGTTGCCAGCGCTGACCTTGTCGCGCTCGTCCGCGTGGCGCGCGAGGCCGAAGTCGAGGATCTTCACCGTGATCTCGCCGGGGTTGGCGTCGCTGAGGAAGACGTTGTCGGGTTTGATGTCGCGGTGCACGACGCCGCGCGCGTGGAACGCGCCGAGCACGAGGAGGATCTCCGCGACGATGTCACGCACGACCGAGAGCGGCATCGGCCGGGTCATGCGCTCCCAGAGGGTCTCGCCGTGCAGCAGCTCCATCGCGATGAAGGCCTGGCCGGTGTCGCTCAGCACGCCGAAGTCGTACACGACGATCGTCCCGGGATCGCTCACCTCGGCCATGGTGCGCGCCTCGCGCAGGAAGCGCTGATGCTGGGGGACGCTGGCCTCGAGGGGCGGGCCGAGCTTCACCGCGACGAGGCGGTCGAGCCGGAGGTCGGTGCATTCGTAGACGATCCCGGCCGCGCCCTCGCCCACCGTGCGCTCGACCCGGTAGCGCTCGCCCAGCACGCGTCGGCCCGGGGGGCCCGCGTCGGACAGCTCGGCCGCGTCGGAGCCGAAGCTGCACTGCCGCTTCACGCCGTCGACGTGCTCGTGGGGGAGCCCGCACACGTGGCAGCGATAGAACGCGAAGGTCTCGTCCCGTGTCTCCGTCACCGTGCCCATGCGCCCGGCCACCTCACCAAACGTGCCAGGCGGAGGATCGCCATCGCGAGGCGAGGCCCCCCACCGGATGTCAGGCTTTCTCCTACGGGTCGTCGGCTCGGGCCGACAGCTGGTCCGGTCGCGCCACGCCCGATCCGATGTGAACGCCGGCCACCAGCTCCCCGGTGGCCGTCTCGGTGAAGCGGCCGTGCACCACGGTGCCCTCGGGGAACGGGCCCACCTCGCGCTGGAAGATGCAGTCGATGCGCCGGTCCTCGGGGTGCAGGGCGACCCGCAGGGCGTGGAACCCCATGAACGTCTCCGACCATGGATACTGCGCCTTGTAGAGCGCCTCTTTCGCGCTGAAGAGCGCGAGCGCGAGCCGGCCTCGCTCCACCTCCGCGCGCGTGTCGAGCCAGGCGATCTCCTCCGGCAGCATCGTGTGCCGCCAGAGCCGCCGGGCCAGCTCGTCGCGGTGCTCGACGTCCACGCCGACGGTGCCCACCATCGCCCGGTCCGCCACGGCCACGAAGGCCCGGGTGTCGCAGTGCGAGATGCTGCCCGCGATTCCGTCTGGCCAGATCGGCGCGCGGTCCTCGCGGTTGAGCAGCTCGAAGCCCTCGATGCCCAGGCGGGCCAGCCCGGCGCGCGCGAGCACCCGGGCGGTGGCGAACTCGCGCTGGCGCTTGATCGACGCCCTGGCCACCGCCGCTCGCTCGGCCGCGGTCAGCTCCGCGATGTGACCCTCGTCGACGGGCGCGCTCAGCACGACCACGTCGTCGTCGAAGAGATCGGGCAGCTCACTGAAGGACACGCCGGAGCATGTCATCGCGAGACGGCGAAGTCGCGCAGCGCGTATGCTCGGCCGCGATGCGCCGCGTCTGTCTCGTCTGGTCTCTCGCCCTCGCCGCCTGCGCGAGCGCGCCGCCGCCGCCGCCCCCGACGCCCCCCGCGCCGCCACCCGCGCCCGTGGAGGCGCCGCCGCCCGCGCCGCCCTCCCTCGAAGAGGACGAGACGCCGGACGGACCCGAGTGCGAGCGGAGCGAGGACTGCGAGGACGGGCAGCAGTGCCGGGGACCCGCCGGCTGCGAGGCCGCGTTCGCGTGCGGGCCGGCGCGGGAGTGCGGCGCGGACACCGTCGCCTACTGCGGCTGCGACGCGATGACCTTCTACGCGCTCGAGAATTGCCCGGGGCGGCCCTACCAGCACACCGGGCCGTGCGAGTCGCTCGGCGAGCTGGTGGACGTGTCGGAGGACACCGTCGAAGGCAGCCGCGTCTGCACGAGCTCGGACGACTGCCCGCGCGGCTGGGTGTGCGCGGGCGTCGAGGGCTGCGCGACGTTCTGGACCTGCGTGCCGCGGCGGCGGATGCGGCCCCGCTGCGGTCGGCGCACGGCGCGCTTCTGCAGCTGCGAGGGCGAGACCTTCGAGGCGAGCGAGACCTGCCCCGGGCGGCCGCTCGCGCACCGCGGCTACTGCTCGGGGGACGAGCCCGCGCCGGAGGCCGTCGTGGTCGCGCCCGAGCCGACGCCCGCGCCGCGACCCGCACCGCGCGCCGAGCCGACGCCCGCCCCGCGCCCCACACCGCGACCCACACCGCCCCCCGAGCCGAGACCCGAGCCCGAGACGCGCCCCGCGCCGACGCCCGCCACGTGCACCTCCAACCGCGACTGTGAGCGCGGCGAGGTCTGCCAGGGACCGCCGGGCTGCGGAGGCACGTGGACCTGCGGCCGACCGCCGGAGCGCTGCGTCGCCGACACCCAGCGCTTCTGCAGCTGCGACGGCGAGACCTTCCGCGCCTCGATGACCTGCCCCGGTCGCCCCCACCAGCACCGCGGCTCGTGCCTCCCGTCCGAGGAGGGGCGCCCGGCGCGCTGAGCGCACCGCCTCCGAGCGGGGACAACAGGCATTTCGTGACGGGCTGCGGTAGGCTCCTCGGCCGATGGGGGTGAGCCGAAAGCTCTTGCGAGAGATGCGCGAGGCGCCTTGGCGCTCGGTCGACGAGCTCAAGACGTTCGTGGCCAGCGTCGTCCCGGCCTCGCGTCGCGACGTGCAAGCGCTGATGGACGTCCTGCTCGATCCCGGCGTCGACGCGAACGGCCCCTTCCACAAGAACCGCTGCTCCGCGCTGAAGAACATCTGCCTCGCCTCGGCGGACCCAGCGCTCTTCGTGCCGCTCGCGCAGTCGCTCGAGAGGGCCGACCCGATGCTGCGGCGCGCCATCGCGGGCGTGCTCCCGAAGTGCAACGACGTCGAGCAGCACGGGCTGCTCTGCGTCGCGCTCGGCGCGAGAGACCCGGACGCGCGCGCGGTCGCCGGGAGCATGCTCGGCGCGCTGGCGGGCCCGAGCGCGCTGCGCGAGCTGACCAAGCTGGTGGCGGGCCCCAGCTTCGCCGGCCGCCGCGACGCGCTCGACCTGATGGTCCCCAAGGCCCGCCACCGCGCGCTCGATCTCGTCGACGCGGTGCTCCGGCACGGGAACACCCCCGACAAGCTGCACGCCATCTCGCTCGCGGCCGATCGAAACACCATGAGCGGCGGCCTGGAGCGCGCCATCCAGGTGGTCTTCGGCGCGATCGACGATCGCGATGGCCGCGTGGCGCAGGCCGCGTTCAAAGCGTTCGCGGCGCTGGCCGACGAAGATCGCTTCGTCGAGACCCTCGAGCCGCGGCTGAGCGAGAGCGACGTCAGCCCGGTGCTCGTCGAGGCGCTCGGCGAGGTCCGCAGCGCGCGCACGGCGGGGCTCCTCTCGGCGCGCCTCCGCCGAGGCCCCGTGCCCGTTCAGGTCGCCGCGATCCGCGCGCTGCAGAAGGTGGGGGGCGACGGCGCGATCGAGGGCCTCGTCGACGCGCTGCACCAGGAGGACCCCACCGTTCGCCGCACGGCGTCCGAGGCGCTGACGGAGCTCGCGCGGAGCGGCGAGCTGGACGTGGCGAAGCTGCTGCTTCGGCTGCTGGCGAGCCCGATGCCCCACGTGCGCCGGACGGCGGCCCAGCTCGCCCCGACCACGCGAGAGAGCTCCGACGATCTCACCCGTCAGCTCCTGCAGGCCCTGCGCGACGAGGACTGGTGGGTCCGGGAGCGCGTGCTCGACGCGATCGTCGAGATGGGCTTCGCGGCGCTCGCAGACGGTCTGGTCGAGCTGCTCGCCGACGGATCCCCGGTGATCCGTCGCTACGCGATCTACGGCCTGCTCCGGTTGAAGGACCCGGCCACGCTCGGCGCGATCCTGCGCACCTCGGTCTCCGACGACGACTGGTGGGTCCGAGAGCAGGCCATCCTCGCCACGGCCGAGTTCCAGGACGACCGCGCCGTGCCCTACCTCGAGATGCTGATCGAGGAGCGCCCCGACTTGCGCGTCGCGTGCCTGGAGGCGCTCGTCGCCCTCCGCGCCGAGCGCAGCTTGCTCGACCTCGCGGAGCTGACCTCCGACGAGAGCGCCACCGTGCGCCTGGCGATGCTGGACGCGCTGGCCCAGCTCGAACGCGGCCGTGAGGCGGCCTTCAACGTGCAAGCCTGCGTGCACGACGACGAGCCCTCCGTGGCGCAAGCGGCGCGGAAGCTGCTCGAGCGCTGGCAGGTCGCGTCCGAGAGCGACGACGCCTCGGTGGGGCTCCTCGATCGCCTGCTGGTCGCCGCCTCCCGCAAGGGCGCCGACGATCTGCTGATCAGCCCCGGCCGCCCGCCGTACGTGAAGCACCACGGGAGCGTCTCGCCCATCAGCAAGGGCACGCTGTCCCCGCTCGAGATGGAGCGCATGCTCATCCCCATCCTCAGCGAGGCGCAGCGAAACGAGCTCCAGCAGGGCGGCGACGTCGACCTCAGCTACGACGTCCCGGGCTTCGACCTGCGGTTCCGCATCAACGTCTTCCGGCAGCTGCCCGGGCTGAGCGCCGTCTTCCGGCGCATCCATCAACACGTGCCCATGCTCGACGAGCTGGGCCTCCCCGACGTCGTGAAGGGCTTCGCCGACTTCCCGAACGGGCTCGTGCTCGTGGGCGGCCCCACTGGGTCGGGAAAGTCGACGACGCTCGCCGCGCTGATCGACTACATCAACCGCCACCACGGCCGCCACATCGTCACGATCGAGGACCCGATCGAGGTGGTGCACGCGCAGCGCGAGAGCCTGATCAATCAGCGGGAGGTCGGGACGCACGCGCCCACGTTCGCCGCCGCGCTGCGGGCCACCCTGCGGCAGGACCCGGACGTGATCCTCGTCGGCGAGCTGCGCGATCGAGAGACGATCGAGTTCGCGGTCAATGCGGCGGAGACCGGGCACCTCGTCTTCGCGACCGTGCACACCACGAGCGCCGCCACGAGCCTCGACCGCCTCGTCCACGCGTGCGAGGCGTCGCGGCAGCCGGTCATCCGCTCGATGGTGGCCGAGTCGCTGCGGGCCGTGCTCTGCCAGCAGCTGCTGCGGCGCGCGAACGGCGCCGAGGGGCGCGTCGTCGCGTGCGAGATCCTCCTCAACAACGACGCGGTCGCCAACCTCATCCGCAAGGACAAGGCGTTCCAGCTCCCCTCGGTCATGACCACCCACGCCGAGGTCGGCATGCAGCTCATGGACGACCACCTCAGCCGACTGGTCAGGGCAGATGAAGTCGACCACGAAGACGCGATGCTCAAAGCCCTCGACAAGGCGGCGTTCGCGGAGATGCTGGAGGCGCTGCGCCACGGCCAATCCGCCGACCGGCACAGCGTCGCGCCTCGCCCCCGCGTGACGGCCGCGCCTCCGCCGCGCTCCGGCGCGTACGACGCGGTGGGTGGCGGGGAGGGGACGTGAGCGCGCGCCTCGACACGTTCCTCCGAATCGCCGCGGATCAGCAGGCCAGCGACCTTCACTTCCACGCGGGCAAGGTCCCGATGATCCGTCACCACGGCGAGCTCAGCAGCATGCCGTTCCGGGTCCTGAGCGCCCCGCAGGTCCGGACCTTCCTCGAGGAGATCCTCTCCCCCGCGCAGCGCGCCAAGCTGGACGCGGAGCAGCAGGTCGACTTCGCCTACGACCTCGACGGCGTGGGTCGCTTCCGGGCCAGCGTCTGTGAACAGAACGGCGGGCTGAGCGCCGTCTTTCGTGTGATCCCCGACGGCATCCCCAACCTCTCCGATCTCGAGCTGCCGGCGGCGGTCGCTGGCTTCACCCGCCACGCCAACGGCCTCGTGCTGATCACCGGGCCCACGGGCTCGGGCAAGACGACGACGCTCGCTGCGATGGTGGACCTCATCAACCGGACGTCGGGCCGACACGTCATCACGGTCGAGGACCCGATCGAGTTCGTGCACGAGCCCAAGCAGGGCCTCGTCACCCAGCGCGAGATCGGCCTGCACGCCGCGAGCTTCGCGTCCGCGCTCCGCTCGGCCCTCCGCGAGGCGCCCGACGTGCTCGTGGTCGGAGAGATGCGGGACTTCGAGACGATCTCGCTCGCGCTGACCGCGGCGGAGGCGGGCGTGCTCGTCTTCGCGACCCTTCACACCGGGTCCGCCGCCAAGGCGCTCGACCGGATGATGGGCGCCGCGCCGGCCGACCAGCAGGAGCAGGTGCGCGAGGTCTTGTCGGTGCTCCTCCGCGGCGTGCTCTCGCAGCGCCTGTGCCGGCTCGCCAACGGACAGGGGCGCGCCGCGGCGCCCGAGATCCTCTTGCAGTCGATCTCGATCAGTCACCTCATCCGGGAGCAGAAGGTGCACCAGATCGACGCCTATCTGCGCGGAGGCGAGCACTCGGCGCACGGGATGGTCAGCCTCGAGCAGTCACTGGTGCGGCTCGTGCGCGAGGGCCGCATCACGCGGGCCGAGGCGCTCCTCCACGCCAACGACGCGGAGGCGGTGACCCTCGCGCTGACCAAGGCGGGGGCCGCGTGAGCGGAGACAAGAAGGAGCGGGCGCGCGCTCGGCGGATCGACACCGGACGCGAGCTCGAGCGCCTCGGGCACGTGGACCACGCGGTCAAGGAGTACCTCCGCGCGAAGGTGCCGAGCGAGGCCGCGCGGGTGCTCGCCGCGAAGGGGCGGCTGAGAGAGGCGGGCCAGGCCCTCCTCGACGGCTTGAAGGTGACCGACCTGGACGTGGCCGGGCTCGCCGCCTCCGATCGCGAGCTGCTCGGCCAGGCGGTGGTCTTCTTCCGACAGGGCAACGACGCGGCGCAGGCCGACGCGCTCGAGGGCGCGCTCGCCGCGACTGGCCCTCCACCCGCGGACGCGACGCCCCGCGCGCTGGGCCTCCCTTCGCCCGCGCCGAGCTCGCGACCCGCGCCAGAACGACCGTCGGCAGCGCCGCAGCCCAAGTCGCTGTCCACCAACCCACGACCGTCGTCGTCGAGCCCGCCCGCGGTCCCGTCCAAGCTCGAGGTGCCGCGGATCTCTCACGCGCCCAAGGGCTCGTTCCGCCCTCCGGCTGGCGCGTCCGGCTCGTTCAGGGCCCCGTCGCGGGCGCCTTCGGGCTCTTTTCGTCCTCCGATGGGTGGCGAGAAGCCGTCGAGGCCGCCCGAGGCGGTGCGCGCGCCCCGGGCCGCACCTCTGCCGCGTGAAGCCGCCGCGCTCGCGCCGCCCGGCGCCGCGTCCGAGCGCACGCCGCCGCGAGAGTCGGCGAGGGTCTCGCGGCCGGCGCCGGCCCCGAGCGCTTCGAGGCCTGCCCCTTCCACTCCCGCGCCGTCGAGCCCCGCTCCGGAGGCTCGGGCCCAGCGGACGCCAGCCCCGAGCGCTCCCGAGCCCCGTGAGCCCGTCGCGACGCCGAAGGCAGCCGGGCACACCCTGTCCGCCTCGGGGGAGGCGGTGACCGAGTACGCCGGCTCGCGCGCGACCGGGTGGCGAGACGCGGGGAGCGAAGACCTCGACCGCTCCATCCAGGAGCACCTGGAGGCGGGGCGCAAGGGCGCGGCGGCCCGCATCGCGCGGGACGCGGGGCGCTACGAGCAGGCGCTCGAGTGGTTCCGGGAGCTCGACCTGCACATGCAGGCGGGCGCGTGCCTCCGCGCGCTCGACCGCACCGAGGAGGCGCTGGCGGAGCTGCTCCGAGAGGATCCGGCGGGCACCGCGTACCGCAAGTGCTGCTTCGAGCTCATCCCCGTCGCGAGCGAGCTCGACCGACTCGACTTCGACATCGATCGCTACCTCACCGCGTTCGTCGACGAGGGCCCCCGCGATCGGGACGAGATCCCGACCTACCTCCAGCTCGCCGCGCTGTTCGAGCGCACGAAGTTCCCCCGCGGCGCCATCCGCTGCCTCACGAAGGTGCTCGAAGCGCACCCCGACCACGAGGAGACGAGGGAGCGGTTGAAGGCGCTCGAGCGCGGGGACGCGCCGAAGGAGACACGATCTCGCGGGGCCAGCGCGACCGTGCGCGGGCTGCCGCCGCTGCCCACCCTGGACGAGCTGCGGGCGCTCGCGCGCGAGCACGCGCCGTCGGACTGATCGGCTCCGACGAAGACTGCTACGGTCCGCGGCGTGGCGAAGCGTCGACGGCGCAAGCGACCCGCGGCGCGCGGGACTCGGGAGAGCGAGCCCGCGGCCCCGAATGGCCAGGGGGGACGGCGCTGGATGGCGCACGCGATCGCCGCGTTCGTGCTCTTCCACCTCTCTGCCAACTGCCTCGGCGCGCTGCCCAACGTGGGGCGCGGGCTGAACCGCGCCGTCTGGGCCGATCCGCGCGCGCGACGGGAGCTGACCATCTGGGCCGATCGGCTCGGCATGGAGCGCCCCGCCCTCGAGGACCACCTCTACGCGGTCGGCGTGGGCTATCAAGAGACGCGCGACGCGCTCGAGCGCCCCTTCGCGCCCTACCTCGCGGCGGCCGGGCTGCGGCAGAGCTGGCTGATGTTCAACGCGGGCACCGAGCAGAGCTACCGCTTCGGCGTGCGCATGCGGCGCTGCGACGGACGGGACTGCGACTGGGAGCCGCTCTTCGTGCACGCCCACCCCGAGCACACCTGGCGCGCGAATCAGCTCGGCCACCCGCGCGTGCGCTCGATGATCGCGCGCTGGAGCTGGTCGAGCTTCCGGCCGAACTACGACCACGGCTGCCGCGCGATCGCGAACCTCGCCTTCGACGACTTCCCCGACGCGCGCGTGGTGCAGTGCCGCTTCGAGAGCACGACCCTGCACTCGCCGACCACCCCCGAGCCGCCGCCCGCCCACTGGGAGCAGGCGATCACCGTGAGGCGCCCGTGAAGGCCGCCTGGCATCGCTGGGCCCGATGGCTGACGGCCGAGGAGGACGGGCTCCCGCTCGCGCTCTGCCGCGTGATCTGCGCGGGCACGGTGGCGCTCCACATCGGCCGCTTCCTGCTCACGGGCGCGGCGGACGCGGCGCTCCTGCACGCCGACTACGGCGGCCTCAGCTACACCCACGGCTGGCTCGAGCCGGTCGGCGGGGCGACGATCGAGTCCCTGCGTCTCCTCTGCGCCGTCTGCGCGATCGCGGGGGCGAGCGCGGCGCTCGGGCTCTTCACCCGCCCGAGCCTCGCCGTCACGTGGATCAGCCTGCGCACGATCATCAGCCTCAACCCGAGCGCGCACGGCTCCTACGACGCGCTGCTGGTCGACGTGCTCTTCGTGCTGATGCTCGCCGACTCGGGCAAGGCGCTCTCCCTCGACGCGCGCCTCCGCGGCAAGGGCGGCCCGGCGCAGCGCTGGGGCCGCTTCCTGCTCGTGTTCCAGCTCGGCCTGCTCTACATCGGCACCGGCATCACGAAGGTCTCCGCGAGCTGGGTGCCCGGCGGCGCGGCCGACGCGCTCTGGTACATCCTCCAGCAGCCGACGTGGGCCCGCTTCCCCGAGCTGCCGCTCTGGACCTTCCCGCTCACGCAGGCCGCGACCACGATGACGTGGTTCTACGAGGTGTCGGGCCCGATCTTCTTCTTCGCGGCCGTGCTCGAAGACGTGGAGCCCGAGAAGCGCTGGCTGAAGCGGCTGAAGGCGTTCTTCGCGCGCACGCGCTTCGTCTACGTCTACCTCGCCTTCGGGCTGGCCATGCACGTGGGGATCGAGCTGACGATGGAGGTCGGCCCGTTCTCGCTCGCCGCGCTCGCGCTCTACCCCGCGGCGCTCGGCCCAGCGCGGCTCCGCGCCATCGTGGGCTGGCTGCGCCGGCGGCCCGAGACGCCGGGAATCGAGCCCGCGGGCTGAGGGTTCGGGGCGGGACGGCGCCGGCCGTGATACGAGACTCCGCCGTGGCCACGCGCCACGACGAAAGGGACCCGCATGCGATCGATCCTCCTCCTCTCCACCTGCGCCGCCCTCGCCGGCTGCGCGGGCCACTACCGTCCCCCGGGCGAGCGCGCCGAGACCGAAGCCGAGCCCGAGGAGGACGACGAGCGGCGCGCCGCGCGTGACGAGGACGACGAGGAGGAGGACGACGAAGACGACGACGACGGGCCGAGCGGCTCGGCGACGATCGACGCCGCGCTGACCGGCGTGCGGCCCCTCTCGCTCGGCGATGCGACCACCGTGCCCGGGACCGGCGTGACGCTGCGGCCCCCGGCCGGCTCCGACCCGATCCCGTTCGGCGGCGGCTTCGTCTCGCGCCGCAGCCGCGTGCAGCTGAGCGTGGTCGTCGCCCAGGGCGGCGAGGACCTGCTCGAGGCCATGCGCACCGGCGGGGCCGGCGACGCGCCCGAGCCGGAGGACGAGGAGGACGTCACCATCGGCGGCGTGGACGGGCAGATCGGCCGCGACCGCGTGCGCACCCAGGCCGGCGTGCTCGAGCGCATGTGGCTGATGGCCCACGACGGCAACCGCGCGCTCGGCGTGATCGCGATGTACGAGGCGGACCGCGCGAGCGCGTACCGCAGCGGCATCCGCGAGTCGCTCCAGTCGGTCGAGTGGGATCGCGAGTTCGCGATCGACGCGGCGGCCGCGCTGGGCATCGCGCTCGGCCCCATCGAGGGCCTGGAGATGAGCCGCCGCTCCACCGCGAACGTCGTCTACCTCCAGCCGAGCGCGTCCTTCCCGCCCGAGCCGGGCGAGCCCGTGCTCACCGTCTCGCCGCTGCCCATGGCGGTCCCGCCCGACCAGGTCGCGCGCGCCTGCCCGCAGATCGCCGCGCGCCTCGTGCCCGCTCCCTCCGCCGACGTGCCGCTCGAGGGCACGATCGAGGGCCCGCTCCCCGGCTGCGAGCGTCTCGCGATGATGGACACCGAAGAGGGCGGTCGGGTCGCGACCTACGCCGGCCTGATCTTCCACGAGGGCGCGCCGCTCCTCGTCACCGCGAGCGTCGACGCCGACGACATCGACACCTGGCGGCCCCGCTTCGCCTCCGCCGCGCGCAGCGTCCGCATCCGCGAAGCGGAGTGAGTCTCAGAGCATCGCGGCGCGCACCGCGTCGTAGTCGGCGGTGTGCGCGGCGATGAGCTTGTGGCCGCCGAAGAACTCGTCGAGGAGCTGCGCGTCGTCGCTCTCGTGCAAGGCCAGCAGCGCCTGGCGCACGTCGTCGAGGGCGTCGGGATCGAGCGCGCTCGAGGCGCAGATCACGTCGGGCGGGATGGGCGCGGTGACGAGCAAGGCCCGCATGCCGTCGTGGCCCGCGTAGGGCTGCCAGCCGGCGAGCATCAGCGTCTCGCCGTCGTCGAGGGTCTGCGCGTGCGTCGCGCCGCAGTCGGCGTCGCCACGCATCACCGCGCGCACCACCGCGCCGTGTGAGCCCTCGAAGCGCTGCTCGCCGAACATGTCGTTCGGCTCGAGCCCCGCCTCTCGCAGCGCGAGCCGCGGGAACAGGTGGCCGGCGCAGCTGTCGCGGTCGACCCACGCCACCCGCTTGCCGGTCAGCGCGTCGGGCGTCTGCACGTCGGAGTCCTGCGGCACGAAGAGCACCCCGCGGTAGCCCGCGCCGCGCGAGCGCTCGACCGCGCACAGGAGCCGCACGGGGGACGCCTGCTCGGCGCGCACGAAGATCGCAGGCGGCAGCCACGCCAGCTCCGCGTCCCCGCGCCCCACCATCTCCGCCACCGACGCGTACGAGCGTGACGCGACCACCTGCACCGGCCGCTGCACCGCCTCGGCCAGGTGCAACGCCAGCTTCGTCCTCAGCTCCTCGCCGTCCTCGTCGAGGTGGACGGGCCCGGTCAGAAACCTCAGCATGCCTCGCGCTCCTCCTTGCGTCGTGCGAGCCTGCGCCGCATGCGTGAAGGTACCACTCTGGACGGCTCTCTGTTCGGGGAGTCGCAGCCCTGCTTCGGCTGCGCGCCGGATCACCCGAGCGGCTTCCGGCTCTCGTTCACGCGCGAGGCAGACGCGGTGACCACCCGCTTCACCCCCACCGAGGCGCAGCAGGGGCCGCCCGGGATCATGCACGGCGGCCTGGTCATGGCGCTCGCGGACGAGATCGGCGCGTGGGCGATCATCGGCCTGCTCGAGCAGTTCGGCTTCACCGCGGAGATGAACGGGAAGCTGCACTCGCCCGTGCGCGTCGGCGAGGAGGTGATCGGCGTCGGGCGCATCGCCAAGCCGGGCACGCGCGTGGTCTCGGTCGAGGTGGAGCTTCGACAGGCGGACGTGCTTCGCTACACGAGCGCCCTGCGCTTCGTGATCCTCGACGAGGCCGGCGCCGAGCGCATCCTCGGCCAGCCGCTGCCCGAGGCCTGGCGCCGCTTCGGCCGCAAGTAGCTGTCACCTCGCGGGGGATACGCCGCGCCGGAAGCGCGCGGGGCTCACCCCGAGCTCCTTGGCGAAGGCGCGCCGGAAGGAGCGCTCGTCGTCGTAGCCGACGTCCGCCGCGATGGCCTCGATCGCGTCGCCGGTGGCCCGCAGGCGCGCCGCGGCGGTCTCGAGGCGGAGGCGCCGCTGGAAGCGCGCGGGAGGGAGCCCGGTCGCGGCCACGAAGCGTCGGCTCAGCGTGCGGGACGTGACGGCCAGCGAGCGCGCGAGCGCCGCCACGTCGACCGGCGCGCGCAGGTCCTCGCGCAGGATCGCCTCGGCGCGCGCCACCAGCTCGTCCCCGCGCGTGAGGTGCTCGATGACCACGAACGGCGCCTGCGATCGGCGCGCGTCGTCGACCACGAGGTAGCGGGCGCACGCGTGCGCGAGCTCCGGGCTGACCAGCTCTCGCACGAGGTGCAGCGCCAGGTCGATCTGGGCCAGGGCGGCGCCCGCGGTGATCGTGCGGCGCGAGCGCACCACCAGATCGTCCTCGAGCAGCTCGACCTCCGGGTAGCGGGCGCGGAAGAGCGGGGCGAGCCACCAGCTCGTGGTGGCGGAGTGACCGTCGAGCAGGCCGGCCTCCGCGAGCAGGAAGGTCGACGAGCAGCTCGCGCAGATCGTCGCCCCGCGGTCCTGGGCGTCGCGAAGCACCGCCCCGAGCGAGGTGGTGGACGGCTCGCGCAGATCCGCGAGCACGCGGTTCACGTCCGCCATCCCCGGCCCGAAGACCACCATCAGCGCGCCACGGCACGCGTCCGCGGCGCCTTCGACCGGGATCTCCGCCCCGCTCGAGGATACGACCGGCTCTCCGTCGACGGAGCGGGTCGAGATCTCGAAGAGCGGGCTCGGCCCTCCGAGCTGCGCGCTCAGCAGGTTCGCGGTGCTCAGCACGTCGCGCGTCACGGCGACGGCCGAGCCGAAGCAGCGGGTGCTCACCACCAGATCGACCGCGATCGGCAGCGCGTGTCCGTTCGCGCCCGGTCTCTGTCCGGCGCTCCCCTTATCGGCCCGCTCCAGGCTGGTCATGTTCGGGCCTCCACCGAGGAAGGACTCCGATGAGCGCTCCCATCGTCTTCGTACACGGCATGTTCATGACCGGCTCCTGCTGGGAGCCGATCGCGGCTCACTTCACGAGCCTCGGCCACCGATGCCTCACTCCGAGTTGGCCGTGCCGCGACGGCGAGCCCGAGGCCCTCCGCGCCGCGCCCGACCCGGGGCTGCGGGCGCTGACGCTCACCCATGTGGTCGACCACATGGCCGCGCAGGTCGAGGCGCTCGACGAGCCGCCCATCCTGGTCGGTCACTCCATGGGCGGACTCATCGTGCAGCTCCTCGCGCAGAGCGGGCTCGGCTCCCGCGTCGTGGCCATCGCGCCCGCGCCCCCCCACGGCGTGCGCAGCTTCGCCTTCTCGCACCTCAAGTCGAACTCGGCGCTGCTCTGGCCGTCGAGCGCGCCCGTGGTCCCGAGCTTCTCCTGGTTCCGCTACGCCTTCGCGAACCAGGGCTCGGAGGACGAGGCCCGCGCCCTCTACGACACGTACGCCGTGCCCGAGTCGCGGCTCGTCGGGCGCGGCCCGCTCGGGCCCGAGGGCAAGCTCGACCTCACGAACGCGAAGCAGCGGATGCTGTTCCTGTCGGGGAGCGCCGATCACATCATCCCTGCGCCGCTCGTGCAGAAGGTCGTGGACCGCCACCGCGCGGCGGGCGTGGACGTGAGCAACGAGGTGCTCGACGGCACGCATCTGATGATCCGCGACGAGCGCTGGAGCGAGGTCGCCGCCCACATCCAGCGCTGGCTCGACGCGGATCTCCCGGCGCACGCGTCGCGAGCCTGAAGCCAGGCACTCATCCACCGATGGAGGGTACGCGCTGGGCCAGACCGGGTCGACGCCCCCGGCTCACCGGACGATCAGATCGCGTCGAAGCAGATCTCGACGCGGTTGACGATGAGCGCGTTCGACGGTGGGCCGGCCTCGATGCGCAGCAGGGTGCCCCCGTCTCCGGCGGGCAGGGCGGTCGTCGCGTTGGCCGGGTACCACTGGTAGGGCGCCGAGTTGGCGACCCCGCCGCGCGGTGACGCGCCCGAGCCGGAGAAGCTCGTCCACTCGAAGCTGCCGCTCGAGCCCGTCGAGTAGCTCCGGCCGTAGATGGCCAGGGTCGCGTTGCGGACCCGCGAGAGCATCGCGGTGCTCAGCTCCACGTCGATGAAGACCGTGCCCGACAGCTCGAGCCCGCCTTCGCCGAGGAACGGGTCGCGGAAGACGGGCGTGTATCCGATGGAGCGCGAGTAGGCGCCCACGCGCCAGCGTGAGGTGTCGGGCAGGGTGTTCGTCTCGTACACGACGTAGGCGCGTGAGCCCGAGCCCGAGCCGGCCCAGCGGAAGCGCAGCGCGTGGGTCCCGGTGGCGCCGGAGATGCACCCGCCGCTGACGCCCGAGTCGATGCCCGAGTCCACGCCCGAGTCGATGCCGGAGTCGATGCCCGAGTCCGTCCCCGAGTCGATGCCGGAGTCGACGCCCGAGTCCGTCCCCGAGTCGGTGCCCGAGTCCGTCCCCGCGTCCGCGCCGCCGCCATCGCCCACCGTGGCGTCGAGGCCGACCTGCGCGTCCATCGCGGTGGCCGCGTCGGAGCCGCCCCCGTCGAGGAGAGCGCCGTCAGGAGCCGCGCCGTCGAGCGCGCCCGCGTCGAAGCCCCCGCCCGCGTCGGCCGGGTCCGCGGTGCCGCAGGCGGAGAGGATCAGCGAAGCGCAGAAGAACCACCTCATGATGCGGGAGCATACGCCGAACCCGCGCGTCGCTTCCTCCGCGCCAACGGTGGGCGCGTCGCCTCGAATGAACAGCATGGTCCCCGACGCGCGGTTCGAGTTTGACGAATGAATAGGATCGTCCCCGCTCACTCCATGGAGCAGGGAGCGCTGGTCTGGGTGTTGCCGCTCGTTCGGAGGCGGCGCGCGGAGGCGGAGGGGGGCGCGCAGCCGGTGGTGGAGTCGTCCTGGAAGTAGCGGAAGGTGGCGAGCGGCGCGCAGGCCCAGTCGCCGTCGAGCACGTTGTCCCGGAACTGGTTGTTCCAGGACGGGCACTCGGGGTCGGGCTTGGTGCAGTCGGTCCGCGCGTCGTGGTCGCAGTACCAGTCGCTGTAGCCGGCGCTGGTACCGACGCGGATGAAGCGGTTGTCGGTGATGACGTTGTCGTTCGAGTAGTCGCGGACGCGGACCGGGTCGCCCGTGCTGCGCAGGAAGCGGTTGGCGCGGATCTCGTTCCGGTCGCTCATGTGGGCGACGTAGATGGCGTGGATGAGCCCGCCGCTCCGCGTGTTGATCACGTCGACGAAGTGGTTGTTGGCGATCTCGTTGTCGTCGCTGTTGACCAGGCGCACGCACGCGGTCGAAGGCTCCACCGACGCGTCGAAGACGTTGCCGATCCGCTCGAAGTAGCAGCCGTAGATGCGATTGCCGCCGTTGCTCGTCGCCTCCGCGTTGCGGCCACCTTCGAGGCTGATCGCGGTCTGGTAGTTGCGCACGTGCAGGTACCAGAAGTGCAGGTTCGTCTCCTCGCCGTCGGCGTGTCGCAGGCGGAAGAACGTGCCGCCAGGGCAGTCGCCGGCCGCGGAGCAGCCGTCGAACACCGGGCGGTCCATCCGATCGGCCGCGCGGAAGGTGATGCGGTGGTCGGGCATGGTGAAGCGCCACGTCGTCTGCTGCTGCCGGTAGACGCCCGGCGCGATGTGCACCTCCACGTCGCAGCTCGGGGGATCGGCCTCGAGCAGCGCCTCCACACGCGCGAGGGTCGCGAGCGCCTCGGCTTGGGTGGCGCCGGAGCGGCCATCGTCGCCGCCGGGCGCGAGGTGATAGAGGCGCGGGCACGGCTCGGGCGGCGGGCCGGAGTCGTCTGCGCCCGCGTCCTGCGCGGCGTCCCGAGGGACCGCGGCGTCGGGCGGGGCCGCGGCGTCCGGAGCCGGCGTCGCGTCCACGCGGCGTCCGGCGTCGAGGTCCGAGCCGCGGCCGGCGTCGGGTTGGGGCTGGGCGGTCCCGCTGCAGGCGGCGACGGAGAGGCACGCGAGGGTGAGGGCGACGGAGCGCATCGGGGAGAGTGTACGCGAGACGTCACCGACGGGTCGCGCGGCGCCTCGGGCCTATGTGCTCGAGCGCGGCCGACTTGGCCGCGGCACGAGAGGCAGGAATCGTTCGAGGTCGGACACGTCTGATGGGTTGGATGAACAGCGTCGCGCTCGGCGCAATGGCCTCCGTGTCGATCGCGGCGCTGGCGAGCCCCGGACTCGCCGCCGCGCAGACCTCCTCCGCGCCCGAGGCGGCCCCGGCGCCGCGCGTGACGTTCGATCGCGGCCAGGGCATGGAGATCGAGAGCGCGGACGGGCAGCACGCCGTGCGAATGTCGCTCCGAGGCCAGGGCCGCGCGACGGTGGAGGCCCCACACGCGCGCGAGCCCGCGGTCGGGTTCACCATCCCGCGCGCGCGCTTGAACCTCTCCGGGCGCGTCTTCGGATACGAGAACCACTTCAAGGTCCAGCTCGCCTTCTCGCCCACCGATCTCGGCGTGCGCGACGGGCTGGTCACCCGCACGCCCCTGCTCGACTACGTGTTCGAGCTCCGCCACCTGCGGGACCTCATCCTCCGCGTGGGGCAATACAAGCTCCCGCTCAACCGCGAGCGGATCATGTCCTCGGGAGCGCTGTCCTTCGTCGACCGCTCCCTCGTCGACGCGGAGCTGGGGATGGACCGAGACCTGGCGGTCGAGGTGCGCTCGTCGGATCTCTTCGGCCTCGGCCGGCTGCGCTACCACCTCGGGATCGGGAGCGGCGAGGGCCGCGATGGCGGCGTGGGGACGAACGCGGGGCTGACCTACTTCGGCCGCGTCGAGGTGCTCCCGCTCGGCTCGTTCCGCGACCACCAGGAGCCGGACCTCGCTCGCCACGCGCAGCCTCGGCTCAGCCTCGGCTTCGCGTTCGCGTTCGTCGACGACGCCGCGCGGAGCCAGGGGCTGCGAGGTGATCCCTTCTCCGACGGCGGCACCACCGACCAGCAGCTCTACTGCGCCGACCTGCTCTTCTTCGCGCGGGGCCTCAGCGCGCAGCTCGAGGTCCTCTACACCGACGGGCATCGGAGCCCGGGAGGCGCGCTGGACGAGGCGGGCGCGCCGCTCCCCGTCTCCCCGCCGCGCCGTGGCCTCGGCGCCCTCGCGCGGCTGGGCTGGCTGCTCCCGGACGTGCCGATCGAGCTCGGCGCCCGCTTCGCGATCACCCAGACCTTCGTCGCGCCCGAGGAGACAGCCCTCCCCGAGCGCCGGGAGGTGACCGGCGCGCTGAGCTGGTACGCGTCCGGACACGCGCTGAAGCTGCAGCTCGACGTCGGGCACCTCTGGACCGGCGACGGTCCGCTCGACGAGGGCACGACCCGCGTCCGACTGCAGCTCGACGCCACCCTCTGAGCCGCGCCTCAGCGGCGGCGGTCGGCGAGCTTCTTCACGAGCGTCGTGTACTTCACGGGCATGGTGCGCTGGACCACGTCGATCAGCCGCGCGTCGGCGCCGATCAGGATGCGGGGCGCCTTGGCCGCCATGCCGTCCGCGATCACCTTGCCCGCTTCCTCCGCCGTGGTGCGCGCGAGGGCGTTCTCGAAGTGATCCGCCGCGTCATCCGCCGTCTCGAAGCCCTCGGTGGAGCGCCGGAAGCGGCCGCCGCGCGCGATGTTCGTCTTGATGCCGCCCGGGTGCACGCAGCTGACGCTCACGCCGCTCCCGTCGAGCTCCTGGCGGAGGCACTCGGTGAACCCGCGCACCGCGAACTTGGTCGCGTTGTAGGCGGCCTGGCTCGGCACCGCGATGATGCCGAACACGCTCGAGACGTTGACGACCCAGCCGTCGCCGCGCTCGAGCAGGTGCGGGAGGAAGGCCTTCGTCCCGTAGACCACGCCCCAGAAGTTGATGCCGACGATCCACTCGAAGTCGTCGTAGTCGAGGTGCTCGATGGTGTCGGTGAGGCTCACGCCCGCGTTGTTGACGATGCCGTCGACCCGGCCGTGATCGGCCACGACCTTCTCGGCCCACGCGTAGACCGCCGCGCGGTCGGACACGTCGACCCGGTCGGTCGTGACCTGCCGCCCGGTCCGCTCCACCGCCGCCGCCGTCTCCGCGAGCCCGTCCTCGCTCACGTCGCACAGCGCGAGGTCCGCGCCCCGCTGCGCCAGATCGATCGCCAGCGCCCGGCCGATCCCAGACGCCGCCCCGGTGATGGCCACCACCCGCCCACGAAAGCTCATCGTCTTCGTTGATACCACGCGCGGCGCCGCGGCCCGGCTCGCATTCGAGGGCGGGGAGCGAGCCTTCGACGTGGGGCGGAGCGGCGCCGACGGCGCTCACCTGCTCGCGTTGCGATCGGCCCACCTTCGCCCCACAAAGCACGCATGAGCTGGATGCCCGCCGACGATCCGAAGTGTCGCGAGGAGCGGTCCGACGTGGTGGCGCAGGTGGTCGAGCCCCGCGAGCGCGATCTCGGGGACGGCTTCGTCGTCCGCCGCGTGCTGCCCGCGCCCCGCCGCCGCATGGTCGGGCCCTTCATCTTCTGGGACGAGATGGGGCCCGTGACCCTCGCGCCCGGGAGAGGCCTCGACGTGCGCCCGCACCCGCACATCGGGCTCGCCACGATCACCTATCTCTTCGAGGGCGAGATCTTCCACCGCGACAGCCTGGGCAGCGCGATCGCCATCCGGCCGGGCGAGGTGAACTGGATGACCGCCGGGCGCGGGGTCACCCATTCGGAGCGCACCCGGGACGAGGTCCGCGCGGTCGAGAGCCGCGTGCACGGCATCCAGTCGTGGATCGCGCTGCCGGAGGCGCACGAGGACGACGCGCCCTGGTTCGCGCACCACGGGGCGGACGAGATCCCCGAGGTGGAGCAGGACGGCGCGACCTTCCGCGTGATCGCGGGCGAGGTCTACGGCGTCGCCTCCCCGGTCCGCACGCTCTCGCCGATGTTCTTCGTGGACGCGACGATCCCCGCTGGCGCGCGTGTGCCGCTGCCGGAGGGACACGAGGAGCGCGCGGCGTACGTCGTCTCGGGCGCCCTGCGCGCCAACGGCGATCGCTTCGGCGCGGGCCGCATGCTCGTGTTCGAGGCGGGCGACGCGTCCATCGTGGCGGACGAGGACAGCCGCGTGATGCTGATCGGCGGCGCGCCGCTGGGCCAGCGCTTCATCGAGTGGAACTTCGTGGGCAGCACCCGCGAGCGCGTCGAGGCCGCGAAGCGCGACTGGCGCGAGGAGCGCACGGAGCGCTTCCCGCTGGTCCCGGGCGACGAGGCGGAGCGGATCCCCTTGCCGTGACGATCGAAGCAGCCACCCTCGACAGTGCCATTTTCGATATGGACGGCCTGCTCATCGACTCCGAGCCGCTCTGGCGCCGGGCCGAGGTGGAGGTCTTCGCCAGCGTCGGGCTCACCCTGACCGAGGCGATGTGCGAGGCCACGACCGGCCTGCGCATCGACGAGGTCGTCGCCCACTGGCACGCGCGCGCGCCGTGGGAGGGCGAGGCCATCGACGCGGTGGCGGCGCGAATCGTCGACCGCATGATCGGCCTGGTGACCGCGGAGGGCGTGGCGCAGCCCGGGGCGCACGCCGCCGTCGACGCCTGCGCCCGCGCTGGTCTGACCCTCGCCCTCGCCTCCAGCTCCCCCGACCGCCTCATCGACGCCACGCTCACGCGCCTCGGCCTGTCCGAGCGCTTCGCCGTGCGTCGCTCCGCCCAGCACGAGAGCCACGGCAAGCCGCACCCCGCCGTCTTCCTCCACACGGCCGAAGACCTCGGCGTCGCCCCCACCCGCTGCCTCGTCTTCGAGGACTCGCTCAACGGCGTGCTCGCGGCCAAGGCGGCGCGCATGACCTGCGTCGCCGTGCCCGAGGTCGATGACCCCCGCTTCTGCATCGCCGACCTCGTCCTGCGCTCCCTCGAAGAAGTCGAGGGGACGCTAGGTTGACTTGTTGACTTGTTTGGCAACAAGTCAACCTAGCGTCCCCGAGCCGTCCGCACGCGGATCGTCTCGTCCGAGAAGGTCGCCTCGCGCTCGAGGCCTCGGTAGTCGTCGTCGGTGGACGCGTCGTCGACGGCGCCGAACAGCTCCACGCGGTCTCCGTCGGAGAGGCGCACGCGCGCGCCGTCGTCCACGCGGAGCGCGTCCACGGGGACGCGGATCCGTGCTCCCCCATCGCATGAGAGGTAGACGCGGCGGCGCCCGCCGTCGTCGTGCACGCGCAAGGTTCCCACGTGCCCACCACGGTTCGCCCGGCGGAGGCGCGCCGCGAGGGCGGGGCCGCGCCGGGCGACCAGCGCCGCGAGCACCCCGCCGAGGGTCACCGCGAGCGCGGCGACGACCAGGGCGAGGAGCAGCGGCCAGCTGACGAAGGAGAACCGGTCCGTCATCTCGAAGCGCAGGAGCGCCAGCCAGACGAGCCCGATCGCCACGGGCGAGAGGGCGGCCATCGCGACGAGCGCCGCGCGCACCTCCCCGGCCCCCGAGCGCAGCTCCGCCTCGGCCGGCCGCACCGCCACCGACGAGCGCTCGAGCACGAACGGCAGGTCACACCCATCGCAGACGCTCGGCGCGGACGACTCGTCGCCGCAGCCAGGGCACACGTACGGCGCAGCCGTGCGGCTCTCACCCTCGGCCACGCGGCGCCGCGGTCCGTTGGACTTCGACATGCGCGCCCGGTGCCGCGACCCGGCCTCCGCGATCTGCGTGTAGCTCCCCATGGGGATGGAACCCGCCGCTCCATCGCCGCATTCGCGTTTCCCGGGCCTCTACCAGAAGCGCCACCACGGCCGCGGCTTCAGGCTCTCGAGGTACGCCTGGAGCTCGGCTCGGGCCAGGTCCGCGTCGGGCGCCGTGCTCGCGGCCATCAGACGCAAGGCCCCCTCGGCCCGCTCCACCGCGCGCTCCTGGTGGCCGCGCAGCTGATCGCAGCGTGACAGCCCCCAGAGGGCCTTGCCCTCGAGCGCGTCGTAGCCCGTGGTCGCGGCCACGGTCTGCGCGCGCCGGAAGAGGGCCGCCGCCGACTCGGGGTCGTCGAGCGCGAGCGGCACCTCGGCCGCCTGGCAGAGGAGGCTCGCGAACACGACGTGCGCCTCGACCTCGGGGTGGGCATCGACGAGCTCGAACGCCTCGGAGATGCGGTCGGTCGCAGCCTCGACGTCGCCCTCGACGCCGAGGCGCGCCGCTTCGTCTCGCAGCGCGGCCACGCGGGTCAGGACTCGTTCGGGGGCTTCGGGGACCGACGTGTTCATCGGCGGAAGCTCCCATGGACCCCGCGAACGCGCGATCGAACGGCGTTCAGGCGCCCCGCGCTTCGCTACTGAACTCGGTTCGGTGGTAGATTGCGCGCGTGGTGCGCGATGTGAAGCTCCCTGTCCCTGCGACCGCCTTCATCGGGAGGCGCCGGCCGCTCCGGACCCTGCTCGATCTGTTCGAGCGGGGGGAGAGCCTCGTGACCGTCGTGGGCGCGGGCGGGATCGGCAAGACCCGTCTCTCCATCGAGGCGGGGCGGCGGCGAGCCGAGCGCGGCGACACGGTGCGCTTCTGCGATCTGACCGAGGCGCACGACGAGGAGGGCTTCGTCACCGCGGTCGCCCACTGCATCGGGGCGCGCGACGCGAGCGAGGACGAGGTGGTGACCACCCTCCGCCGGCTGCGGCGCGGGCTGCTCGTGCTCGACAACTTCGAGCAGCTGATGGAGCAGGCGAGCATGGTCGGCCGCTGGCGCGTGGAGTGCCCGGAGCTCCGGCTGCTCGTGACGTCGCGCGAGCTGCTGCGGCTCGAGGGCGAGGTGGTGCTGGAGCTCGGCCCGCTCGAGCTGACGGTGCCCGAAGACGAGGACCGCCCGAGCGAGGCGCTCCAGCTCTGGTCGGCCGCGCGGCAGCGCATGGATCCGAGCTACAGCGTGTCCACCGACGACGAGAGCGCGCTGGTGGAGATCGTCTCGCGCCTGGACGGCATCCCGCTCGCGATCGAGCTGGCCGCGGCCCGCGCCAACCTGATGAGCACGCAGCAGCTCCGCGACCGGCTGAACCGCCGCTTCGATGTCCTGCGCGGCCGGGCCCGCGATCGCTCCGCGCGCCGCGCCACGATGGAGGGCGCGCTCGACTGGAGCTGGGAGCTGCTCGAGCCCTGGGAGCAGACCGCGCTCTCGCAGTGCTCGGTCTTCCGCGGCGGCTTCTCGCTCGACGGCGCCGAGGCCACCATCTCGCTCGGCGACGACGCGCCGCCCGTGCTCGACGTGCTCCAGGCCCTGCGGGACAAGAGCCTGCTCCGCCGCGTGGACGACGCCCCCGGCCGGCTCACCACCTACGCGACCATCCGCGACTACGGGGCGCGGCAGCTGCGGCGCGACGAGGACGACGCCCAGGCGACCGAGCGCCGTCACGGCCAGTTCTACGCCGCCCTCGGGCGCGCTCTGGTGGAGGCGAGCCTGGGCCTAAAGGGGGCCGACGCGCTCCTGGATCTCTCGGCCGACCTCGACAACTTCCTCGCCGTGGCCGAGCGCGCCGTCACCCGCGCCGAGCTGGACCCGCGCGAGCTGGACGACGCGCTCGACGCGATGGCCGCCACCGACGCGGTCTTCACCACCCGCGGCCCGACGGGCGGCAACGCGGAGCTGCTCGACGCGGTGATCGGCGCCTGCGACGGCCTCGACGTCTCCCCGTCGAAGCTCGCCCGCGCGCTCCGCGCCCGGGGCCTGGTCACCGCCGGCCGGGGGGAGATCGCGCGGAGCCGCGCCGACCTCGAGCGCGCGGTGGCCCTGACCCAAGACAGCCCCGGCGAGCACGGGCGCGCCCTGCTCGATCTCTCGTGGACGTATCTGCGCGAGCGCGATCTCCCCCAGGTCGAGGCGCTCTGCGGGGCCGCGCTCGAGGCGGCGCGCTCGGTGAAGGACCGGCAGCTCGAGGGCATGGCGCTCGGCGCGCTCGGCGCCCCGCCCAAGGAGCGCGGGGACGACGCCAAGGCAGCCAAGCTCTACCGCGAGGCGCTCTCGATCCACCGCGAGACCGGCAACCGCTGGTACGAGGGGCTCGCCCACACGCGGCTCGCCATCCTGCACCTGGAGCATGGTCTCATCCGTGAGGCGCGCGAGCACGCCCAGGAGGCGCTGACCGTGCACCGCGAGTTCGGGATCCGGGTGGCGGAGGCGCTGATGCTCCAGTGCCTGGGCGGCACCGCGCACGTGGAGGGCGACCTCGAGGAGGCGCGCGACTGCTACGCGGAGAGCGCGGAGCTCTCGGCCCAGCTCGGTGACCAGCGCCTGCTCGGCACGGGCCTCGGCTACCGCGCGGTGGCGGAGCTGGAGCTGGGCGACCTCGAGGCGGCGCGCGAGCACCTCGAGGAGGCGTGCCGGACCAGCCGCCTGATCGGCGAGCACCGCCACGGCGCGCTCTTCCGGGCCTACGCCGGGGCCGTCGAGGCGCTCGCGGGGAGCCCCGAGGAGGCGCTCGAGCACCTGGACCGGGCGCGCGCGACCCTGGCCGAGCACGCCGATCTCAAGCTCGAGGCCAGCGTGGCCGTGCTCGGCGCGCTCGTGCCCGTGACCCGGGCCGCCCGGGGGGACGCCGACGCGCGCGAGGAGGCGGAGCGGCAGCTGAAGGACGCGCTCGCGGCCCGCGGCACGCTCACCTCCCCCGAGAAGAGCTCGGCCGACGTGCGCATCGCGCTCCGGATCGTGCGCCACGCCCTCGACGCGCTCGAGCAGGCCAGCGACAGCGAGAACGCGCTGCGGGTCGACCCGAGCGGCGCGTGGTTCGAGCCGCCGTCGGGTGAGCGCGTCGACTGCCGCCGCCGTCAGGCCCTGCGCCGCATCCTCGTCCGGCTCGCGCGCCAGCGCGTCCAGCAGCCGAGCGTGCCCATCGCGCCCGAGGCGCTGATCGGCGCGGGCTGGCCCGACGAGAAGATGAGCGCGGCGAGCGCCCAGAACCGCCTCTACGTGACCATCAACCGGCTCCGCCAGCTCGGGCTCGCCGAGACCCTGCAGCTCGTCGAAGGCGGCTACCGCCTCGACCCCGACGTGCCGCTCGCGCTCGTCCCCGAGTGACGGCTGCTCCGGGCTCCGGACGGGGCTCGCGCAAAGGCGCAAGACGCGAAGGAGACGGGGCCTCACTCCCTCCCTTTGCCTCTGCGCCTTTGCGTCTTTGCGCGAAAACCTACGGAGCTCGGGTAGATGGCGCCGGCCGGCGAGCCTTTGCGTCTTTGCGCGAAAACCGCCGGTGAGTGACCAGACTCTGAACAGTCCGGGCGGGAGCTGGTGGACGGGCTGCGTGCCTCGTTTCGGGGGTCGCAGGGGTCCTGCGTGCGGATCCGCCCGTCATCGCGGAGGCGAGTCCGCATCTCGAGGGGGTCGTGGTGCGGCTCTCAGGCGGCACGATGATTGCGCAACGAGGGGACGTGAACCGACTGCGCACCCTCCTCGTCCTCTCGCTCCTCACCGCCTGCGCCGCGCCCTCGGGGGCCGGAGAAGAGGGCGGACACGGCGACCTCGAGATCATCTCCGAGGGGCTGACCGTTGGCGGCGCGGCCGGCGCGCGCTGCAGCACCACCAGCGTGGCGCCGCTCTCGGAGCAGCTCATCCAGGAGGTGCAGTGCCTCGAGCCCGGGCGCATGCGGCGCATCGACGAGATCTCGGGGGTCTCTCTCTCGGACGCGACCTTCCCGTTCCTGCAGACGCCCGCCGCCGACGCGCTCGAGCGCGCCGTGCAGCGACGCGGCGGGCGGCGCATCTACCTGAACTCGGGCCTCCGCACCCTGCCCGCGCAGTACCTGCTCTACCAGTGGTACCGCCGCGGACGTTGCGGAATCAGCCTCGCGGCGCGACCCGGCCGTAGCAACCATGAGTCGGGCCTCGCGATCGACATCGACGACAACGGCTCGTGGCGGAGCGCGCTCGGAGCCGAGGGCTTCAACTGGCTCGGCTCGCGCGACCCGGTGCACTTCGACTTCGTGCGCGGCGGCACCGACCTGCGCCGCCTCTCGGTCCTCGCCTTCCAGCGCCTGTGGAACCGCAACCACCCCGAGGACCGCATCGCCGAGGACGGCGACTACGGCCCGCAGACCGAGTCGCGCCTCTCCCGCGCCCCGGCCGAGGGCTTCCGGGTCGGCGCGAGCTGCGGGGGCGAGCCGGAGGCGCCGACCGAGCCGATGGCCGTCGACTGGGAGCGGCGCTCCGACGGCACGTACGACTTCCGCGCCGAGGCGCCGGCCAGCATCTCCCGCGTGGTCTACGCCATCGACGGGTACGTGATCGGCCGCGCCAGCCGGGCCGAGGGCGACGACTTCCACATCCACTACGAGTTCAACTTCCACACCGACGAGCGGCTCGTGGAGGTCACCGGCTACGACGCCGCGGACCGCCCGGTCGGCCTCGGGCTCGGCCTCATCGACGTGACCGAGGACACCGCGGTCTTCATCAAGCAGATGGGCCCCGGGCTCTACGAGATCGGCCTCGAGCGCCCCCCGGAGGCGGTGGCCGCGATCGAGGTCCGCGCCGACGGGTTCCTGCTCCGTGACGGAGTGAGCGGCTCGAGCTGGAGCACGCGCCACGCGGTCCGCTCGAGCTTCGAGAGCCTGGGCGAGCGCCGCTTCGAGATCGCCACCTACAACGCCGATGGAAGTCACCGCGGCACCCTCCGCCGCACCTTCGTCCTGCGCTGACGCGCTCCACCGCTTCGCGAACGCGGCGGCGCGGCGGTGCGGGACGGCTTTGTCATTCGGGACTCGGATGGCCTGGGTTCTGACAGCGTATTTGGCGTCAGAACGCAAGCACACTGCGAACGACGTACCTTTGAAGGTACAAAATCGCACCGACGCTGCGATCGACGTACCTTCGAAGATACAAAAACGCACTGGCACTGCGATCGATGTACCTTCGAAGGTACAACATCGCACCAGCGCTGCGATCGACGTACCTTCAAAGGTACAAGACCGCACCAGCGCTGCGATTCCAGAGCTTTGAAGCCACGCCAGCGCAGCGCGGCTGTGTTCTGGGAGGGCGGCACCCGAAAAATCGCACTTTGCGCCTTCGCGTCTTTGCGCGAGTCCCATTTCCGAAGCTCGCGCAAAGACGCAAAGACGCAAAGGGGGTGGAGCCGGTACTCCGTGTGTGAATCGCAGAGCGCTCGTCTCTGCGCCTTCGCGCGGATCTCTCTTCCGAAGCTTCGTCTTACGCGCGCGGGATTCGGGGCTATCATCTCGCGCATGAAGCTCGAAGAACGGCTCGGCAAGATCGCCACGGGGATGAGCGTCTCGGACGCCATCGACTCCTACATGGACGAGCTGGAGGCGAAGGGCACGCCCGTCTCGGACCCCGCGGCGGAGGCCGACGCGGAGCTGATGGCGATCGTCGAGGTCATGTTCCTCATGGCCGCCGTGGACGGTGAGGTCTCGGAGGAGGAGGTGCGCGAGCTGCGCGCGTCGCTCCAGGCCATCCGCGACATGAACGCGATGGGGGGCGGCTTCGAGCTGGACGCGGTCATGAAGGACCTGAGCGGCAAGCTCGCCGAGGAGGGCTGGAAGCAGCGCCTCGAGAAGGCCGCGGCTCGCATCCGCGCGCCCGAGGCCCGCTCGTTCGCCTTCCAGCTCGCGGCGAGCGTCGCCTTCGTCGACGACTTCGTGGCCCACGCCGAGGCGGCGGCCATCGACTCGCTCGCGCAGGCGTTCGGCTTCGAGAAGGAGGAGAGCCAGGACCTCCTCCGCGAGGTCCACGAGAACCTCTTCGCCGACCCCCGCCGCGCCTGATCAGCCCCCGAAGGCCTCGATGAGCTGGCGGTCGAGGCGGGTCAGCAGGCGCTGGGTCACCTGGCGCACCCGGCCCGCCTCGCGGCGCTCCATCAGGTCGATCAGCCGATCGTAGACGAGCAGGGTCTGCGTGGCGTTGGCCTGGTAGGCGAGCTCGAGCGCGCTCTGGCCGATCGCGCGAGAGACGGTGTTGTAGACGAGCTCGAAGGCGATGTTGTGGGTGGCTCGCACCACGAGCCGCGCGAAGGCGAGGTCCATCTCCATCAGCTCCCGCGGGCGGTCGACCACCTCGCGCTGCGCCTCGACGTGGGCGCGGAGGTTCGCGATCTCCTCGTCGGTCCCGCGCTCGGCTGCGAGCCCGAGGGCCTCGATCGCGATGGCGCGCCGCAGCTCGAGCAGCTCACCGAGCACGCCGACGTCGAGCGCGCGTCCCTGCAGCGACAGCTCCGCGAGGTAGCCCAGCAGCTCGATCCCGCCGTGCTCGCGGTAGGGGAGCACGAGGTTGCCCGAGCCGTGCACGGCGCGCACGAGGCCTTCCCCCTCGAGGCGCGCGATGGCGGAGCGCAACGTCAGGCGGCTCACCCCGAGCTGGGTCGAGAGCTCGCGCTCCCCGGGCAGCCGCGTCCCCGCCTCGTGACGCCCGGTCAGGATGTCTTCGCGGATCTGATCGGCCGCTTCTTCGACGGCGCGCTTTCGCCCTTGGTCGGCCATGCGTCGCAGGGCGGTGATGACAGCCCCGCCCACCGCGCGCAACGCCCCGAGCACCGCTCCGGCCACCACGCGGCAGGACCCGCGCCCGTGTGGGGTCGCCCCTACGAGTGGCGTCGATCCCCCCACAACCCCATCCGTTCGGCGTCGTGGCACGCAGCGTGCGGAGGCTACGGGCTGCGGAGAGTGAAACATGGGGCAGAGGGGACAAGATATTTCTCGCGGTTGGCCGGCCTGGCTGAGGCCGCCGCGCCACGCCGACCCGGAGCGCGCGCGGCGCGTGACGATCGCCTGGATCACCTTCGGGGTGATGTTCGGCGCCACCCTCGCCTACACCGCGATCGTGGCGTTCGTGCGGCCCGCGCAGCTGACGCTGCCTTCGCTCTGGGTGTTCTTCGTCATCACCGGCAGCGGCCTGCTCGCGGTCCGGCTGGGCAAGGACGAGCTCGCCGCGTGGATGCTCCCGCTCGCCCTGCTCGCGGTGGGCGTGTACGAGTGCTCGCTGGGAGGCGACCCGTTCCACAACACCACCGTCTTCGTCTTCCCCATCATGATCCTCGCCGCCGCGCTCCTCATCGGGACGCGCGGCGCGCTGGCGTTCGGGGCCATCGGGATCCTGGTCGGGGCGGGTTACTACGCCGCGTCCGCGCAGGGATGGCTCACCGGACCGGGGCTCCCCAACAGCGTGGCGTCCTACGGGCTCGGCTTCGTGGTCACCCTGGTGCTCCTGACCCTCTACACCGCCTTCGGCGCCCGCGGCGTCGACAGCGCGCGCGAGAGCGAGCGGCTCAAGGGGCGGGCGCTCGAGCAAGCCCACGAGGCGCTCGCGGTCCGGGCGCTGCGCGGCGAGGCGCTGGCCAGCCTGGGGCGAGACGTCGCCGAGGGGATCGGCGCGCAGGCGCTCCGGCAGAACGCGGTGGAGCGCGTGCAGGCGTTGCTCTCCGCGCGTGACGTCTGGTGGGTGGAGAAGACGGATGGGCTGGGCTGGTCGCTCCACGCTTCGGTGCGCCGCGACGCCCCGGAAGAGGTGAGCAGCAGCTTGCTCGACGCGTCCCAGCGGCTGGGCGAGGCGGTGCTGGGAGACGGGACGACGCGCGACCAGCACCTCGGGCCCGGCGGATCGATCGCGGTCGCCGTCCCGCTCGAGGCCGGCATGGCCGGCATGCTCGCGCGGTTCGAGCCCGACGACGCGCCGACCGCGGAGGACACCGAGCTGGTGGAGGCGGTGGCGCACCTGGTCACCACGGCGCTGCGGCACCGGAACGCGGCCGACGCCGCGCTGTCCGGCCAGCGCGAGCTGGTCGAGATGGTCGAGGGCTCGCCCGACGCCATCCTCACCGTCGACCCGTCGAGCCGGGTGGCGATGGCCAACCCCGCCGCGGCGCTGCTCTTCGGGCGCGAGCCGCACGAGATCATCGGCCGGACGCTGGAGGAGCTGGGCCTCGACCTCGAGGGCGACGCGGAGCCGGGCATCGACGACGAGGAGGAGCGGCTGAGCGAGGTCGCGCTGACCACCTTCCGCATCGAGCGCCCCGACGGCCTGACGCGTGAGGCCGAGGTGAACCTGCGGACCACGGATCTGCCGGACCGCGGTCGCTGCCTGCAGCTCGTCGTCCGGGACATCACCCCGCGGCGCAAGGCGCAGCGGGAGCGCCGGGAGCTGACGGCCAAGCTCGCCGCCTCGCAGCGCATGGAGGCCCTCGGCAAGCTGGCCGGCGGGGTCGCGCACGACTTCAACAACCTGCTGACGATCCTGATGAACCTGCGCGAGCTGCTCGCGGAGGAGCCGCTGACCGACTCGGCGCGCGAGCTCGTCGACGACATGGGCGATCTGTCGGACCGCGCCGCGGGGCTGACCCGGCAGCTCCTGACCTTCGCGCGCAAGCGCGGCGGGCGGGCACGGCGGGTGGACGTGGGGCAGGTCGTGCGCGGGCTCGAGCCGCTCCTCAACCGGCTCGTCGGAGACGCGGTCGAGCTCTCGCTGGAGGCCCAGGGCGAAGCGTTCGCCCGCGTCGACCCCTCCCAGCTCGAGCAGGTGGTGATGAACCTCGCCGTCAACGCGCGCGACGCCATGCCGAGCGGCGGCACGTTGACGGTGCGGGTCGCCACGGAGCGCCGCCTCGACCCTTCCGTCTCGGTCACGGGCAGCATGGTCGGCGCCGGTCCGACGGTGGTGCTCGAGGTGCGAGACAGCGGCGTGGGCATGGACCCCGAGACCGCGGCGCGCATCTTCGAGCCCTTCTTCACCACCAAGGGGCAGGACAAGGGCACCGGCCTCGGCCTCTCGACCGTGCACGGCATCGTGCGGCGCGCGGGCGGCAACGTCGAGGTCGACACCCAGCCCGGCCGCGGCACCACGTTCCGGGTGGTGCTGCCCGTCGACGCGTCCGAGGAGGCCCCGAAGACCCGTCGACGGTCGTCCTCCGACAGCGGCTCGCGCCTGCGGGCGGCCGGCGTGCTGGTCGTCGAGGACGAGCCGCTGGTGCGTCGCACCTTCTGTCGCGCCCTCCGACACGCGAAGATCCGCGTGATCGAGGCCGCCAGCGCGGCCGAGGCGCTGCGCCTGCTCCGAGAGGATCCGACCGTCGCGCTGCTCCTGACCGACGTCTCGCTCCCGGACTCGGACGGCGTGGCGCTCGCGGAGGCGGCGCTGGCCGAGCGGCCCGAGCTCAGCGTCGTCTACACGTCCGGCCACGGCAGCGCGACCCTGCGCGAGCTCGGGATCGACCCCGGTCGCGACCGGGTCGTCTCGAAGCCGTTCGTGCCCGACGAGATGGTCGAGGCCGTCCGGCGCGCCATGGGCGGCGGAGGCGCGGTGATCCCGCTGCGGCGCAACGTCGATCGTCGATAGACTCGCGGGCAGGGGCAAAGGCACGCGTTCTTCATCCGACTGCTAAAGGCCGGCGCCAATCGACCGTTCGTCGGAGCGGTGAGAGAGAGCCTGGAGATGGGGAACACCCTGCCGCCGGAGCGCGACCGCGAGCCGTCGCTCGCGGGGCGCATGCTGGGCTCGTACCGCATCGTGACGGAGCTCGGCGCGGGCGGCATGGGGACCGTCTGGTACGCGGAGCACGTCCGGATCGGGCGCCGCGTGGCGATCAAGATCTTGCACCCCGAGCTGTCGGCCGACCCGGAGCCGGTCGGTCGCTTCGTGCGGGAGGCGCGCGCGGTCAACGCGATCCGGCACCCCAACATCGTCGACATCACCGACATCGGGGACGACGACGACCTCGTCTACCTCGTGATGGAGCTGCTCGAGGGCGAGACCCTGGGCGCCCGCCTCGAGCGGGACGAGCAGCTCCCCCTCGCCACGACGCTCACGATGGTCAAGCAGATCGCGCTCGCGCTGTCAGCCGCGCACGAGCGCGGCGTCGTGCACCGCGACCTCAAGCCCGAGAACATCTTCCTCTGCGCCCACGCCGACTACCCGGACCGCGTGAAGGTGCTCGACTTCGGCATCGCGAAGCTCGCGGGGCCCGGCGTCTTCGGGCGCGGGACCCGCCCCGGCCTGGTGCTCGGCACGCCGACCTACATGTCCCCCGAGCAGTGCATGGGCGACGGCGAGATCGACGCCCGCTCGGATCAGTACGCGCTCGGCGTCGTCACCTACGAGATGCTCACCGGCCTGCCGCCCTTCGAGAGCGACAGCTTCGGACGGCTCGTGGTCATGCACAGCACCGAGGCGCCCGCGCCGCTCATGAAGCACGTGCCCGAGATGCCCGTCGCGGTCAGCGACGTGGTGCTGCGCGCGCTCTCGAAGCGCCCCGAAGATCGCTACGAGGACGTGCGCGCCTTCACGGACGCGCTCGAGGAGGCGGCGAGCGGGAAGGCCGCGCCCGCGCAGAGCTTCAGCGGCAAGCGCGAGATGGAGCGCCGCCAGAGCGTGGTCGTGGGACGCGAGCTGACCAAGATCCTGCGCCGTCGGCTCGCCTACGGCCGGGCGCAGCTCCCGGGGATCCCCGCCGTGGTCAGCGTGTGCCTGCAGGAGCTGGACGACCCCGAGGCGGATCTGGGCAAGGTCGCGGCCCTGATCGAGCGCGACCCGCTGGTCTCGTCCAAGCTGCTGCGCGTGGTCAACAGCCCCGCCTTCGGCGGGCGCGGCCGCATCTCGTCGATCCGTCAGGCGGTCAGCCGCATCGGCATCAAGCGCACGCGCTCCATCCTGCTCGAGCTCAGCGTCCGGCAGGTCTTCACCTCACGCGACCCGCGCATCCGGTCCATCTTCCGCAAGCTCTGGGAGCACTGCCTCGCGGTGGGCACGCTCGCGCGCGGCATCGCCCAGCACGTCGAGGACGGGCCCGAGCCGGACGTGGCCTATCTGGGCGGGCTGCTGCACGACGTGGGCAAGCCGATCGTCGCCGCCTATCTCCTCGACGCGGAGCGAAACCTGATGGAGGCCCTCGGCGAGAGCTGGATGGCCGACACCGTCTGGCTCGGCATCGTCGAGCAGTTCCACCGCGAGGCGGGCAAGGCGCTCGCCAAGGAGTGGGACCTGCCGCCGCCCGTGGCCAGGTCGATCGAGCAGTCGGAGCGCTTCGATCACTCCGAGCCGCGCTGCCTCGCGAACCTCGTCTGCTACGCGAACGCGCTGGTGCGGATCGAAGGTATCGACGTCGGCAACATCGACTACCCCGAGGCGCACGCGCTCGCCCTCGAGGGCCGCGGCTGCTTCGACGTGCCCGAAGAGCTGGAAGCGGACTTGCTGTCCGACCTCGGAGAGCACGTCCGCGCGCTCACCTCCGACGAGCCGTCTTCCGCGGCCGACAAGCGGCCTGGTCCGTCGGAGAAGACCACCAAACCGAGCCATCCTCCGCCGCGATAGAGGTACTGGTTGTAACCGCCCGGCGCGCGACTCACCATTGATGTGGGGAGGCCAGGGGGGTCATGGCCGCGGTGAATCGAGCCGATGCGCTCGAAGGGATCGTGCACACGATCTCGACACGCTTCGTCGGGACGAGCGACCTCGATCGCGCCATCGACGATACGCTCGCCGAGATCGGCCACGCGACGGGAGCCGACCGGGCGTATCTCTTCCTGCTGCGGCTCGACGACTCGACCCTGCTCGACAACACACACGAGTGGTGTCGCGAGGGCGTCGAAGCGCAGATGGAGCAGCTCCAGCGGCTGCCGCGCGACCTCTTCCCCTGGTGGATGGGCGAGATGGAGCGCGGCGCGGCCATTCACATCGCGGCGCTCGACGACCTGCCCCCCGAAGCCGCGGCGGAGAAGGAGCTCTTCGAGGCGCAAGACATCCGATCTCTCGCCGCCTTCCCGGTCCAGATTCAAGACGGGCTGGGCGGCTTCATCGGGCTCGACGACGTCTCCGAGGCGGACCCCTGGACGGGGCGCGACATCGAGCTGCTCTACGTGGTCGCGCAGATCCTCGGCCGCGCGCTCTCGCTCGAGCGGCTGCGTCGGGAGCGCGATCGCATGGCGGGCGTCGCGCTCGCCGAGGCCAAGCGCATGGAGGCGATCGCGCTGCTCGCGAGCGGCGCCGCGCACGACCTGAACAACCTGCTGACGGTTGTGGAGAACTACGCCGATCTCCTCCAGAGCCAGCTCGTCGATCCCGCCCAGCGGCGCGACATCGGCGAGATCCTCGACGCGAGCCAGCACGCGTCCGACCTGACCCGGCTCCTGCTCGGCTTCGGCCGGCGCGCGGGAGGCCGGCCGGTCGCGGACACGCGGGACGCGCTCGACGCGGTGACGCGGCTCTTGCGTCGGGTGCTGCCCCCCGAGATCCAGCTGGAGGTGGACTGCGCCGACGACCTGCCCAGCGTCGCGCTCGATCGAGGCTCGCTCGACCAGATCATCCTCAACCTCACGCTCAACGCGCGCGAGGCCATCGAGGGCCCGGGCGTGATCCGCTGGAGCTGCGCCGTCGTCTCGAGCGCGCCGGGCACGCAGCGCGCGGGGCCCTGGATCCGGGTCGCCATCGACGACGACGGGGAGGGCATGTCCGAGGAGACGCTCGCGCGCGTCTTCGAGCCGCTCTTCACCACCAAGACGTCGGGGACGGGGCTCGGGCTGGCGATGGTGCGCGACATCGTCGATCGCAACCGGGGGCGCATGGAGGTATCGAGCACGCTCGGCGCGGGGTCGACCTTCGCGGTGTACCTGCCGACGACCGTGGCCCGACCCGGACCCGAGCGGGCGGAGGCGAGCACGCCGCGCGCGCGGGGAGAGCGCGTGCTGCTCGTCGAAGACGACCGCTCGGTGAGGGTCGTGATCAGCCGCGTGCTCGAGGCGCACGGCTGGTCGGTGAGCGCGGTCGCGACCCTGCGCGAGGGGCTCGCCGCGCTCGAGGCCGACGGCTTCGACCTCGTGATGACGGACCTCGAGCTGCCCGACGGTGACGGGCTGCAGATGGCGGAGCGGGCGGGCGCCCGGAGCGTGCCCGTGGTGGTCGTGAGCGGGCACCGCTCGGACGGCTCGCTGCAGCGCCTCTCCGTCCATCGCGGCTACCGCGTGGTGCGCAAGCCGTTCCATCGCCGCGAGCTGCTCGCCGCCGCCCACGACGCGCTGCGTTGAACATCGCCGCGCCGGGGTGTCGTGCCACGGCGCTCGGGGACGCAGGGTCGGGCCGTACGGGCTGGCGCGCGGCGTGCTGCGATCTGCTGTCATGACGCGATCGCAGCCCGAGCCGCCGCTCCCGCCGCAGCCCATCGAGCCTCCGGGGGTCGAGAAGAAGATGCGCCCACGCCCCCGCTATCGAGCGGAGGGCTACCGCGGCGCGGACAAGCTCCTCGACCGCGTGGCCCTGGTGACCGGCGGCGACTCCGGGATCGGGCGCGCGGTCTGCGTGCTCTTCGCGCGAGAGGGGGCGGACGTCGCCTTCACCTACCTGCCGGTCGAGCAGGCGGACGCGGAGGAGACCGCGCGAGCCATCGAGGCAGAGGGCCGGCGCGCGCTCGCCATCCCCATGGACGTCCGCGACAAGGCGCAGTGCGCGGACGCGGTGGAGCGCACGGTCGACACGCTCGGGCAGCTCGACATCCTGGTGAACAACGCCGCCTACCAGAACCATCTGGACTCGTTCGAGGAGCTCGACGAGGCGCAGTGGCAGCGGACCTTCGAGACAAACATCTACGGCTACTTCCGCATGACGAAGGCGGCCTTGCCGCACCTGAAGGAGGGCAGCGCGATCCTCAACACCGGCTCGATCACGGGCCTCGAGGGCAGCCCCGGGCTCATCGACTACTCGGCGACGAAGGGCGCCATCCACGCGTTCACCAAGGCGCTGGCGCAGCACCTGGTGGAGCGGGGGATCCGCGTCAACTGCGTCGCGCCCGGCCCGGTCTGGACGCCGCTGAACCCCGCCGAGCGCGACGACGACGAGGTGCGCGAGTTCGGAGGCGACACGCCGATGGGCCGGCCGGCCCAGCCGGAGGAGATCGCGCCCGCGTACGTCTACTTCGCCAGCGACGTCGACTCCCGCTACGTGACGGGCGAGGTCCTCACCCTGCTCGGCGGCGACACGCGCGCGGGATGAGACATCAGAAGCTCACGCCGCCCCAGATCTGGAGCCGCAGGGTCAGGCCGTCACCCTCCCCGGGGCGGCGCGCGTCGAAGCCGCCGTCGGTGCACCCGGCGGCGCAGCCCTCGACCGGCTGCCGCCAGAGATGCGTCCAGCCGCCGGAGAGCTCGGCCCCGACCATGAAAGGCCCGCCGAGGCGGAGCGCCGCGCCGATCCCGAGCTCGGCGTAGATCCCGTCGAGGCGCGCCTCGGACTGCGCGGGCAGCGGATCGGAGAGGCCGAAGAAGAAGGCGTAGCCGACACCGAGCCGCACGGTCGGGATCACGGGGCCGAGCTGGGGCAGCGCGACCTGTGCGTCGAGGCCGAGGGTGCCCATGGTGAATCCGCCGTCGACGGTGAGGGTGTGGCGGAGGCCGACGTTCACCGGGCCGATGCGCGGGCCGATCGTGAGGCCGAGGTTGAAGCCGGCGCCGCCGCGCTGTCCGTCGCGCACGAGGTCCTGAGCTCCGAAGGCGTCGAGGCCCGTGTAGCCGCCGCCGAGCCAGAGGCTCGCGTGCACACCGAAGAGCCGCCCGCCCGGGGCGTAGTCGGCGGCCTCCATCCCCGCGGAGGTGAGCTGGACCTCTCGATCCGATTCCGGCCGCTCCGATCGTGGGCTCTCGTGCTCACCGCGCTGATCCGGCTCGTACCCTTCTTCGCCGCCGCCGCTGCCTCCGTCCACGCCGCGCTGGTCCGGCTCGTACTGCGGATCCGGCTCGGGCTGCGGGTCGGCCCCGCGCTGATCGGGCTCGTAGTCCTCGTCTCCCGTGGTCTCGGTCTCGACTCCGTCGGCCGGCTCGTCCTGCGCCCACGCCGCGGCGGGCGCGCAGCACACGAGCAGCAGGGCCAGCAGGAGGAGGCGGCGCACGAAGCAGAGAGTATCCGAACGCGAGGAAGCCGCGCCCCCGGAGAGGGCGCGCGCTTCACGACGGGCTTCCTCGCGCGGCCGCATGGGTCAGCGCCGCCGCAGCCCCAGCCCGAGCAGGAGCGACGCGAGGAGCAGCGCGCCGAGCGGCAGGTCGCGCCGCGCGCCGACCGTGCACGAGGCGCAGCCGGCCGCGCCGCCTTCGAGCGCCGCGGGGCGAACGTCCCTGCTCGACTCCTCCATGTCCGCCTCCGCCCGCATCACGCTCTCCCCTCCCCCGGGGCCGCCTCCCGAGGTGCGCAGCGCCACCGCGTCCGCGTGCCGCGCCGCCGCCTGTCCTCGCTGCGCGCGCGCCGCGTCGAGCGTGCCCCGCGCCGCCGCCGTCACCTCGCGCTCGGGGATGGCCAGGAACGCCGTGTAGGGCGTGACGAAGTCGTAGGCGAGGGCGAGCGAGACCACCTCGTCGCGCAGCTCCGGCCGCTCGCCCTCGAGCTGGATCTCCTCGAGCAGGTGGTCGACGCGCCACACCGCCCAGCGGCGCCCGACCCAGGCGCGGCGCCCGCTGACCTCGGGCTGCGCGCTGGTGTGCATCTGCACCGGCTGGCCGCCGACCGTGCCGCGCACGACGAAGCGGAGCGCGCCCTCGCCGCCCCGGAACCGCCCCGCGATCACCAGCTCGTCGTCCACGAAGAGGTCGGGCAGCGTGCGCGGGTAGATCCGGCTCGCCGTCGCGCCCTCCACGTCGAGCGAGACGTCCACGAGCAGCGGGTGCGCGATCTGCGCGTAGAGGTGCCCCACCTGCGCCTCGATCTCGGTGGCGCGCGCGATGTGGGTGAACGTGCCGCGCTTGACCGCGGCGAGGCGCGAGAGCAGCGCGCGGTTGACGCCGTCGCCGACGCCGACGGTGAAGACGCGCACGTCGCGCCGATCGCGCTGCGCGACCTCGAGCGCGGTCCGCGCATCGGACTGCCCGTCGGTCAGGAAGATCACGACCTGCGGCCGGCCGCGTGAGTCGCCCTGCGCGTCGATGGCGCGCCGGAGCGCGAAGCCGATGTCCGTGCCGCCCCCGGGCGAGAGCCGCGCGACGAACTCGAGCGCGTCGGCGCGCACCGCCGCGTCCGCCGCGCGCGGCTGGTGAAAGAGCGGGTCGACGTCGTCGTCGAAGGCGATCACGTTGAGCCGGTCGGACGCGCCGAGGCGACGGATCACGTCGGACGCCGCCTGGCGCGCGTTGACGATGGCCTGGCCCGCCATGCTGCCCGAGCGGTCGAGCACGAGGGTCACGTCCTTGGGCGCGACCCGGTCCGCGTAGCCCTCGGGCGCGGCGAGCGAGAGCACGAAGTAGCCGCTGTGGCCTTCGTCTCGGTGCACCCACACGCTCGGCGTCCAGGGCGCCTCCTCGATCGTGTATCGCAACACTAGCTGCCCTCGATGTGCGCCCGTCGCGCGGGCACGGATGCGCAGGCCGCCCTCGATCTGCTCCACGGCCAGCTCGTGCGTGGGGGAGCGCACCTCGCGCGCCCGCGGATCGCGCAGCAGGATCTCCACGCTGGCCGACGGCGAGGCGAGCGGGACGCGGTAGGTCACGTCTTCGCCCTGCCGCCGCAGCCACTCGCCGAACGTCGTCTCGACCCGCTTGTCCTCGCCCGGCTCGATGGGGAAGACACGGAAGGTCAGCTCGCCATCCGCCGTCTGCTCGAGGATGGCCGGGTCGCGCCGCACCGTCGTCACCGCGTCGTAGACCTGCCGCGCCGCCTGGCGCTCGAGGACCTCGCCTTCGATGCGCTCCTCGCCGATGTAGTAGGCGAAGCCCTGGACGCGCGCGTCGAGCGAGGGCCGGAGCAGGTAGCGCCCCTCGAGCCGCGCCCCGGTCTGGTTGCGGAAGACCTGCACCAGCTCCGTCGTGGCGTGCTGCCCGTCGATCACCGTGCGCATCCGCTCCTCGACCAGCGGCAGCGCCTCGAGCGCCTGGGCCGGCCGCTCGGGGTCGCGCACCTCGAGCTCCGCGCGGAGCCGGATCGTGAACGTCGCCGTCTGCGCCGACGCGCTCGGCGCGAACGCCGCCGCGCTCACCAGCGCCAAGAAGCCCCCCAGAGTCGCTGCAGTTCTCATCCCCGCCTCCATGGGGAGAGACTGAAACCCCGCGATTGCACGGCCCAATTACAAAAGGTCACAATGGCCGGCGTGGGCGCCGAGCACACCTCGTTCGTGGGCCGCGAGGCGGAGCTCGCGGCGCTCGACGACGCGGGCGAGGTCGTCGTCGTCACCGGTCCGGCCGGCGTCGGGAAGAGCCGGCTCGTCGGTCGCTGGGTCGAGTCGATGGGACGCGCGACGGCGCGGGCCGATCTGGGCGCGGCCCGAGATCTGGAGGACGCGCTCCGGCGCGTGGCCCGCGCGCTGAGCCTGCGCTTCGGCCCGGGCGACGGCGATCGGGTGGAGCGCGTGGTCGAGCGGGTGGGCGAGGTCCTGGCCTCGCGCGCGCCGATCGTGCTCTGGCTCGACGACGCCGACGCGGTCGTGCAGAGCCTCGGCGACGCCGTCACCGCCTGGCGCGAGCGCGGCGTGACCATCGCGCTCACCTCGCGCCGCGCGAAGCTCGAGGCGCCCCACCGCGCGGTCTCGCTCGCGCCCCTCGGCCGGCCGGAGGCGCTGGCGCTGTTGATCGATCGCGCGCGGCGCGTGCGGCCCGACTTCCAGCCCAGCGAGGCCCAGCGACGGAGCCTGGAGGCGCTCGTCGAGCGGGTCGACGCGATCCCTCTCGCGGTGGAGCTGATCGCGCCGCGGCTGAGGCTGCTCTCCCCCGCCCGGCTGCTCGCGCGCCTCGAGGCGGGGCGCACGGGGCCCGGGGACGCGCTCCGGGACGCGCTCGACCGCTCCTTCGAGCTGCTCTCACCCTGGGAGCGCGACGCGCTCGCGCAGTGCACGGTCTTCCGGGACGGCTTCGACGTGGAGGCGGCGGAGGCGGTGCTCGACCTCGGAGAGGGCGCGCCGGACGCGCTGACCCTGCTCGAGTCGCTGGTCGACCAGTCCCTGCTGCGCACCGAGAGCGTGCCGGAGCTCCCGGACGAGGTCCGCGTGCGCTTCTTCGGGGCGGTGCGCGAGCGCGCGGCGGAGACGCTCTCCGATCCCGCGCCGGTCGAGGGACGACACGTGGCCTACTTCGTCGAGGCGGCGGAGCGCTGGGACGCGGGCATCGAGAGCCCGGACGAGGTCGCGTGCACGGCGCACCTGGTAGTGGATCTCCCCAACCTGGAGGCGGCGCTCGAGCGCGCGGACGACGAGGCCGCCGCGCGCCTCGGGCTCGTGCTGCACGTGGCCTATCAGCGGCGCGGGCCCTTCTCGCGCCAGTCCGAGCTCGTCGCGCGGGTGCGCGCGCTGGCCGAGACGCTCTGCGACGATCGCCTGCTCGCCCGCGCGGAGCTGGCCGCGGCCCGGGTCGCGCGCTGGTCCCAGGAGCTCGACGCATCCGAGCGGGCGCTCGCGCGGGCGATGGACGCGGCCCGACGCTCGGGCGACGTCGAGACCGAGGCCGGCTGCGCCCGCAACCTCGCGGCGAACGCCTTCCGGGCCGGAGACGCGGAGGGCTTCGAGCGGCACCTGCGCCACGCGCTCGAGGCCGCGCGCCGGAGCGGCCGCCCCAGCGACGAGGTCAACGCGCTCAACGGGCTCGGCTGGCTCCACGCGGACCGGGGCGAGACGGACGAGGCGCGGCGCACGCTCGAGAGCGCGCTCGAGCTCGCCACGCGCACCCGGATCCCGGGCCTCGTCGCGCTGTGTCACGGCTCGCTGTCGGCCACGATGCTGCGCGCCGAGCGCTTCGAGGCGGCGGAGCGGCACGCCACGGCCGCGATCGAGGCCTACGAGAGCCTCGGCTATCTGCGGCAGTGGGCGCTCGAGCACCTGGTGCGCGCCGAGGCGCGGCTCTGGGCGGACGACCTGGCCGGCGCGCACGAGGACGCCGACGCGGCCCTCGAGCGCGCGCGCTTCCTGGGGCTGAAGGCGCCGCTCGCGCGCGCGCTGGGGATCCGGGGCAAGGTGGCGTTCTTCGAGCAGGACTTCGGCGCCGCGCGGGACGCGCTGGAGAGGGCCGCGAGCCAGCTCGCCGGCAGCCCCGAGGCGGCGCGGCTCTGGTCCTACGCCGGCGCCGCGCGCGCGATGATGGGTCACCCCGAGGCGGCGGAGGAGGCGTTCGCGCGGGGCGACGCGCTGGCCGGGCTCCTGCGCGGCTTCGCCCGGGTCGCGGCGGCCAAGGCGGCGGCGGCGCGCGGCGAGCCGGTGGACCTGAGCGATCTCCCGAGCGCGGGGGAGGGGCTCGAGGAGCGCCGCGCGCTCGAGCTCCTGGCCAGCGTGGCCCGCGCCGTCGCGCCCGGCCGCGAGGTCTCGCAGGTCCGCATGGAGGTGGCGGACGGCGCGGGCTGGTTCCGGCTCGAGGGCGAAGGCGAGGGCGTGGACCTGACCCGCCGCCGCGCGCTCCGGGGCATCCTGCGCGCGCTCGTCGACCACAAGACCGACCCGAGCCGCGCGCCGCTCGGCCTGGACGAGGTGCTCGAGGCGGGCTGGCCGGGCGAGAAGATGTCCCCCGAGTCGGGCGCGCGCCGCGTCTACGTGACCATCAACCGCCTCCGCAAGCTCGGCCTGGGCGAGCTCCTGCTCACGACCGGCGACGGCTACGCGCTCGCGCCGCGGGTCGACGTGGTCCGCGTCTGACGCGCGCCGTCGTGGCCAGGATCGCCTGGCGCGCGGCGATCACGTACACCACCGCGGCGCGCCACGCGTCCCGGGAGTGACCGCGAGTTTCACGCCGCAGCCGCGGGCGGGTTAGCCTCGGCGCGTGAACGGCGGGGAAGGCGTGGAGTGGACCGAGGGGGACCTGTCGATCTCCCTCGGGCGCGTGGCGACGGCGGCGCTCGGGGGAGACTCGCTCTACCTCGTGCGACACCGGGATCTCGCGAGCTGGAAGCTCGAGGGCGACGCCGCGGCGCCGTGGCACGAGCCGGTCAGCGCGACGCGGCGCATGCAGCTCGACGAGCGCTACCTGCACGTGGCCGCCGATCCGCGCGGGGTCTTCTACGTGCTCCTCGCGGACGGGAGCGTCTGGCGGCGCGCGCCGGGCGAAGATCTCGAGGCGATCTCCGGGCCCGACGTGCGCGTCGCCGGCCACTACGCGCACCGCGTCGGCTTCGTGCACGACGAGACGGCGAACCAGCTCGTCATCGCGGGGGGCGACAACCGCAACGACACCTGCGCGCTCGACCTGACCACGCGGACGCTCGTGCCGCTGCCCTACGGGCCCGGCCACGGCGTCGGGCAGACCGTGGCCACGCCGCACGGCGTGTATCGCCTGACGGAGGACGAGCTGTGGCTCCTGCGCGGGCGGGACTGGACGCTGGTCGAGCGCCACGAGCACGCCCGACGCGACCAGGGCGTCCTGCTCTTCTGGTCGCCCGGGGACGACGCGCTCTTCTTCGTCTCGGAGACGCTGTCCCATCGCGAGCCCCCGCTCTGCGTGGAGCTCACCTCGGACGGCGCCAACCCGCCCATCACGCTGCAGGGCTCGTTCTCCTCGGCGCTCGAGATGCACGGGCACGTCGCGCAGGTGGAGCCGCGCGGCAAGCGGCTCGTGCAGACGGACCGGCTCGGGCTGCATCACCTGCCGCTCTCGTCGCTGCAGCTCGAGGGCGGGCCGCCGACGGCGCCGATCGCGCATCAGCGCTCGGTCGTGCGAACGCCGCCGAGCCACTGGTACCGGGAGGCGCTCGCGCTGCGTCAGCGAGACCTCGAGGCGCCCGACCTCGAGATCGGCGTGCGCGACGGCTGGATGCTCGCCGCGACCCTCCCCGTCAGCCCGCACCTCCCGCTCGCGAACGCGGGCTCGCTCGTCCTCTTCAGCCGCGAGGTCCCCTACGACTACGACCCGTGGGAGCTGGCCTTCACGAACGCCTTCGAGGCGCGGATCGTCGACGAGGTCTACCCCATGACCGCGGGCGGCATGCTGCTGGACGCCCGGCCCTACCGCGAGGTCGAGCCCATCTTCGCGAGCCGCGTGGACACCGCGCACGACGGCGCGGCGCACTACGCCCGTGGCTCGAAGATCGGCGGCTTCCCCGCCCTGGTCACGGGCACACGCGAGGACGCCGCGAACGCCTTCGTCTCGGACCTCCGCTGCGAGGACTGCGACGCTCGCCTGCGCTTCGCGGTCCAGCTCGCGTGGCCCGAGTGGGACCTGATCAGCGCGGTGCTCTACGTCTACGCCTGCCCCTTCGGTCACTCCGCGGCCGCGAAAGCACAGAACGTCTAGCCGTTCGCAGACCGTGGCCCGGTGCGCTCTGGTAGGCTCCCGGGGATGAGCTCGGGCAGCGCGGCGCACCGCGGAATTCGGGTCGACTCGTCGCTCTGGCCGGTCGTCCACATGCAGGTCTTCGCGGACGTCACGGAGGCGGACGTCGACGTGGCCTACGACGAGCTGGAGTCGCTCGTGCCCCGGGGTCGCCACGTGCACCTGACCGACCTTCGGCACGTCAACCCGCTCACCATCCCGGCGACGCTCCGAAAGAAGTTCGCCGAGCGGGAGCGCCGGCTCGCCGAGGTCGCGGAGGGGGTCATCATGGCCGACGCGCGCGTCGTCGATCACCCGGTCGTGCGTGGGCTCCTCACCGCGTTCGAGTGGCTGGTGGGCGACGTCCCGTGGCCGGTCACGAACCACGCCTCCGAGCGAGCCGCCCTGGACTGGCTTCGCGAACGAGGCTTCTGAGCTGCGCGACGCGGCCGTCCGTTACGGGCGCGCTTCGTTCTCGGCCGGCGCCTCGTCGAAGCCGCGCACGATCTCCTCGGTGCGGTCCCAGAGCTTCTCGGCCAGCTCGAGGTCCCGGCCGTGCCGTGAGGACTTGGCCACGTTGCAATCCGAGAAGTACTCGCCGTTGATCTCCGCCGCCGCGGGGTGAGCGGCCACGTAGCACTGGGTCGCCGCGCCCTGCGGGATGCTCTTGAAGGCGAGCGCGGACAGGACGGGCATGAGCGCGCGGGCCACGCCGGGGAGGTGACGGCCGAGGTTGGTGTCGATCACGCCGGGATGGAGCGCGTTCGCGGTCTTGCGCGTGCCCTCGAAGCGCTTGGCCAGCGAGCGGGCGAAGAGCAGGTTGGCCAGCTTGGACTGCCCGTACGCCTTGTTCGGCGTGTAGCCCTGCTCGAAGGTCAGATCGTCGAGCTGGATGCCGCCCGGCGGCGCCCAGTTGTGGGCCGCGCTCGAGAGCATCACCACGCGCCCGTCGTCGGTGAGCTGATCGAGCAGGCCCGTCACGAGCATGAAGTGGCCGACGTGGTTGGTGAGGAACTGCAGCTCCTGGCCGTGGGCCAGGGTCCGCTCGGGCAGCGCCATGATGCCCGCGTTGCAGAGGAGCACGTCGATGGGTCCGTGCGCGGAGGCCGTCTCCACGCAGGCCCTGACCGAGGCGGGCTCCGACAGCTCGCACGCGAGCGGGACCGCGTCTTTCCCCAGCGACGCCAGGGCGTCTCGCGCCTTGGCGAGCGTGCGCGCCGCGCCGAGGATCCGCGCCCCGCGCATGTGCAGCACCCGCGCCGTCTCCGCCCCAAGCCCGGAGTTGATCCCCGTGATCAGGACCGTCTTGCCGCTCAGGTCCACCCCATCGGTGACCTCTTCGGCCGTGGACGCGTAGCCGAACCCGCTGGGGCCGGCGCTCTTGAACCATGCGTAGAGCGACATGGCATCGACCTGGGGCGAGTCGACGGCGACCGCCAGTCCTAGAGCACATCTCAAGCCCAGCTGATCTGATAGGCGAGCTTGTCGGGGGTGCAGCGCTCCGGCAGCTGGCGCACGTAGGCGACGCGGCAGAACATCTCGATCAGCGCGTGCAGCACGCCGCGCATGCCGTGCTGGATGTAGTCGTAGCGAGCGACGGGCCAGGCGTAGGCCTCGAGGCGCGCCTCTTTCGGGCCCAGCTTGTAGAGCGCGATGTTCCCCCCGATCCAGATGCGCCGCCAGAGCCGCGGGGTTCGCTCCAGCACCGCCCACGGGCTCGCGCCCGCGCTCTTGGCCGCGCGCACGACGACGCTGAGGATGGTGGCGTGCAGACGATCGGACACCTCGCGTCCGATGTCGTAGAGCTCCGTCGCGCTGAGGCCCAGCCGATCGCACGCCGTGTAGTGGGCGTGCGCGACGTCGATGGGCAGCCACATACCCGCGACGTGCATCTCGATCACGTCTCGGTGCTCGGGCGGCACGTGCCGCAGATATCGATCCCAGAGCTCGCGCTCCTTGAGGGCGCGGACACTGGACGAGAGCCAGGTGCTCCTGAACTCCGAGGCGAGGGCCGTGGCTGCCGTGGCGGCGACGAGCGCCTCCTCGGTGGGGTGGGGGTACTGCATGAGAGGGCGACGTACGGCAGGCCCGGCCGGGCATGAAGACGATCTGACCGGACATTCCGCCGCCTGACGCGAACGGCCAAGGAACCGCGCGCGTGTCGGGTCGGAGGGGCGTGAGCTTCCACATCCCCGAGCCGTGCGAAGAGCGCTGGGAAGACATGGCCCCCCGCGGGGAGGGCCGCTTCTGCGAGCGCTGTCAGCACACCGTCGTCGACCTGTCGAAGATGAGCCGCGCCCAGGCGGAGAGCCGGATGCGCCGCGTGACCGGCGACTACCTGTGCGTGCAGCTCGCGGTGGACGAGGACGACGCGCCGCTCTTTCGGCCCGCGCCCTCGCGCGCCCCGCACTGGGCCGGCGGCCTCGTGCTGCTGAGCGCGCTGAGCGCGGCGGGCTGCGCCGAGGGGGACGCGCCCGAGATGACCGAGACGATCGAGCCGTGTGAGCTGCCCGACCCGGGACCGGCGATGCAGCCGGTGGTGACCCAGCCCGCGCCGGAGGCGGTCCCGGAGGCGGTGGCGATGCCCAGCGACGCGGGCGCGGGCGCCCTCTCAGCGGCCGAGCGAGAAGCGCTCGAGGCCCGGAAGCACGCCATCCAGACCCCGCCCATCCGCATGGTGCGGGGCCGGATGCCGCGCCACCGGTTCTGATCAGGCGGAGGCGAGCGAGCCCGTCCGATCGACGCCGCGGGGCGTGATCGGCGCCTTCTTCCAGCGGCCCCAGGCGACGAAGAGGCTGAGCGTCATGAGCACGGCCGGCGCGCCGAGCCCGGCGATCTCGCCGCGCACGAGGTGCAACACCAGCGCGAGCAGCATCACCAGGCCCAGGCTGGCCGCCGCGAGGGGCGTCAGGCCTGGCTTGATGCGGGTCGCCGCGGGCAGGATCAGCCCGATCGCGCCGAGCACCTCCGCGCCGCCCGCCAGACGCGCCATCCACGGGAAGTCGGCCGCGAAGGCCATCCCGCTCGCCACCAGCTCGTCGATGGGCGTGGCCAGCTTCATCGCGCCCGCCATGCCGAACGCGGCGGCGAGGAGCACCTGCAGGATCCAGAGCGTGATCTTCATCGTCGTCTCTCCTTGGAGAGCGAAGTCTAGGAGGTTCCCTAGGCGCAACCATCGGGCGCCCTTGCAACCCATGGTTGCCCTGGTGCAACCTAAAGGCGTGAACCTGGTGGATCTCGACGCGTTCGTCCGGGTGGTGGAGACGGGCAGCCTGACCGGCGCGGCCGAGCAGCTCGGGGTCCCGAAGTCCACCGTCAGCCGCCGGGTGGCCCGGCTCGAGGACGCGCTGGGGCTGCCGCTGCTGACGCGCTCGGCCCGCAGCGTGACCGTGACCGAAGATGGGCTGCGGCTGCACGCCCGCTCCGCGCCCGCCCTGCGTCAGCTCGCGGAGGTCGAGCGCGAGCTGGACGACCGGGCCGAGACGCCGACCGGCGTGCTGCGGCTCACCACGCCCCAGGACCTCGGCCACTCCACCGGCTTCGCGCGCCTGCTCACCGACTTCCGGGAGCGCTTCCCGGAGGTGATCGTGGAGGTCGAGCTGACCAACCGGGTGCTCGATCTCGCGGCCGAGGGGTTCGACCTCGCGCTCCGGCCGAACGCGCCGAGCGTGGGAGGCGGCGGCCTGGTGGGCCGGCGGATCGCGACGCACGGCGCGGGCCTCTACGCGAGCCCGGCGTACCTCGCGCGCCGCGGGCGCCCCGAGCTGCCGGGCTCCCTCGCCGGCCACGATCTCGTGCACCACCGGGTGCTGCCGCGCGACCGCGTGGTGCTGCGAAGGGACGACGACACCGAGGTCGAGCTGGCCGCGAAGAGCGTGATGATCTGCAACGACTTCTGGCTCGTCGCGGCGGCCGCGGTGCAAGGCGGAGGCGTGGCCGTGATCCCCGAGATGATGGCCGAGCCCCACGTGGAGCGCGGTGAGCTCGAGCGCCTCTTCCCCGCCCTGTCGGCGATGCGTGGCTCACTCTGGGTGGTGTGGCCCGAGGGTCGCCACCTCGCCCCTCGCGTGCGCGCGTTCGTCGACCACATCGTCGACCGATCCGGGCGCCCGGAGCTCTGGCGGTAACTTTTCTCTCTCGATCGCGTCAGTCGCGCGTGCGCACGTTCGTCCGGGGGCTCATGACGCACGCTCTCCTCTCCCGGACAGGCGGCCAGGCGGCGCTCTTCGCGCCCGATGAGACCCAGGCCTATCGCACCCTCGTCGGCATCGCGGGGCGCCACCTGCGGCCGCTCCCCCCGGGGTTCCTCGCGCGGCACGTGCTCCGTCTCTACGGCGCGGACGGGTGGCCGCTCCAGCGCGCGGCGTTCGAGGTCACGCTGCGCTATCGCGCGCAGGCGTCCTCGCTCGAGGTGTGCGCGCGCCCCGAGACCGCGCTCGGTGTGTACACGCTCCGCGATCGTTCGGGACCCTCGCCGTGGCGCACCCACCTCGGCTCGCTCGAGCCGCTCGACGCGTGCTGCGACTGTCCGGCGTTTCTGAAGAACGGCCTGGGGCTCTGCGCGCACGTCGTCGCGGTGCTGCTCGACCTCGCCGGAGAGAACACGGAGGCCGGGGCCTGGGAGCGGGCCTGCGCCGCGGCTCCGCTCCGCCACGCGCTGGAATGGGATCCGGTGAGGCCCATCGTCGGAGACGCGCCCTGGTGGGCTCGGCTGCGGTTTCGTGGCGCGGGGCGAGGACCGCGCTTCGTTCGCGCCTGGGTTCGCGACGCCGACGGGACGCGCGCGCCCTCGGCGGACCGGCCGGCCGACTGGCTGCCGCTCGCGCGACGCTTCGTCGAGCGCCACCCGGGTCGCGTCTCCCCGTCGGCGGCCGCGCTGATCGAGCGGCTCACACCTCGCGCGAGCGATCCACCGCTCGATCTCGACGCGGCCCTCGCGTCGCTCCATCGCCCGCTCTACGACTATCAGCGCGAGAGCCTCACCCGGCTCCTCGACACGGGACGGCTGCTGCTCGCCGACGACATGGGGCTCGGCAAGACGGCCCAGGCGATCGCCGCGTGTCACGTGCTGCGACGGAGCGGCCGGGTGCGGCGGGGTCTCCTGATCGTCCCCGCGCCGCTCAAGTCACAGTGGCAGCGCGAATGGCTCTCCTTCAGCGACGCGCCGGTGACGGTCGTCAGCGGTCCGCCTCCTGCCCGCCGCGCCCTGTACGACGCCACGGACGAGGGCTTCCTGATCGTCAACTTCGAGCTCCTGCGTCGCGACGCGGCGAGCCTGCGGGAGTGGGCGCCCGACCTGGTCGTGATCGACGAGGCGCAGCGCATCAAGAACGCCGCCACCCTGACCGCGCGCACGGTCAAGACCTTCGCGCCGCGCTACCGATTGGCGCTCACCGGCACGCCGCTCGAGAACCGCCTGCCGGAGCTCGGCTCGATCATGGAGTGGGTCGACGAGCGCGCGCTCGCGCCGACGTGGCGCATCCCCGTCGTGCACGGCGGCGTCGGCTGCGCGACGCGCCTGCAGTCCCTCCGGAGTCGGATCGCGCACTGCTTCCTGCGGCGGCGCCGCGCGGAGATCCTGGACCAGCTCCCTGCGCGCACCGACACGACGGTGCCCGTGGAGATGACCCGCCGGCAGCTCGTCCTGCACCGCGCGCTCGACTCGCGCGTCGCGCGCCTGATCAACGAAGCCAAGAAGCGTCGGCTGAAGCCGGAGGAGCAGCTGCTGCTCATGTCATTGCTGACGCGGCAGCGGGTCATCGCGAACGGCGTGGCGCAGAAGGAGTTCGAGGAGCGCTGGGTGCGGCTGAAAGACCTGGCGCCCACCAAGGAGGCGCTCGCGAGCACGGACTCGCCCAAGCTCGAGGCCCTGCGTGAGCTGGTACGGAGCCTCGTCATCGACCAGGGCCGCACGATCGTGGTGTTCAGCCAGTGGCGGCGCATGCTGAAGCTCGCGTGGTGGGCCACGCAGGCCCAGCTCGAGCCCGAGGGCCTGCGCTCGGTCTTCTTCACCGGAGCCGAGTCGCTGAAGGCCCGGGACCGGAGCGTGGTGGAGCTGCACGACGACCCCCGGACGCGCGTGCTCTTCTCCAGCGACGCCGGGGGCGTGGGCCTGAACCTCCAGCGCGCGGCGACGGCCTGCGTGAACCTCGAGCTGCCCTGGAACCCGGCCGTGCTGGAGCAGCGCGTCGCCCGCATCCACCGGCTCGGTCAGACCCGGCCGATCGACGTCTACAACCTCGTCGCGCACGACTCGATCGAGGGGCGCATCGCGGGCCTCGTGGACGCCAAGCGCGCGCTCTTCGACGGCCTGTTCGACACGGACGAGGACCACGTGATCGTCGACGACGCGAGCCTCGTACAGCGCCTCTCCGCGCTCTGGGAGCCGGTGGCGGAGGAGCCCCTCGAGGACGGCTCCGCGGCGCTCCCCGCGGAAGCGCCGACTCCAGCGCCGCCCGCCCCCGAACCGAGCGGCCCGCGTGTGCAGCAGCTCTTCGAGCGCGTCCGCGTCACCGCGCGCGAGGACGGCGGACTCGTCATCGACGCGCCCCCCGACGCAGCGGAGGACCTCGCGGCGCTCTTCCGCGGCATGGCCGCCACCCTGAAGCGCGCCGGCTGATGGGGAGCGCTCGCTCAGGCGCGCGCGGCGGCGTCCTGCGGCTCGGCGCTCGGCGCCTCTTCGTCCAGCGCGAGCTGGTCGACGCTGTGGTCGTAGATGCGGCTCCAGATCGCGAGCGAGAGCTTCGGCGAGACGCGCTCGAGCAGCCAGGCCGCCTTCCACCAGCGCGGCACGATGATGTAGGGCTCGTTCTTCGCTACGTCCTTCAGCACCTCGCGCGCGAACACCGCGGGGTCCATCGGGCGGAGCTTCTCCCAGAGCTCGAGCATCTTCGCCTCGCTCGGCTTCGGGCCCGCGTGGCGGCCGTACTCTCCGCCCGTCAGGATCGGCGTCCGGATCGCGCCGGGGCAGAGAGACGAGACGCGGACGCCGTGGCGCGCGCCCTCGATGCGGAGCGCCTTGCTCAGGCCCACCACCGCGTGCTTGCTCGCGAGGTAGCTCGCCGCGTTCCCCGCGGGCAGCAGGCCGGCCATCGACGCGGTGTTGATGATGTGCCCGCGGCCCTGGGCGCGCATGATCGGGTAGACGGCTTGCACGCCGTAGGCGACGCCGCGCACGTTCACGTCGAGCACGTCGTCCCAGTCGGCCACGGCGTAGCGCTCCGCCGGCCCGCCGATGCCGATCCCCGCGTTGTTGAACAGGTAGTCGACCCGCCCGTGCTCGGCGTGCACGTCCCGCGCGAGCGCCGCGAAGGCCTCCGCGTCGCGCACGTCCAGCTCCGCCGCGCTCGCCCGCTGGCCTCGCTCGCGGATCGACTCTGCCCGCTCACGCGCCCGCTCGAGCTGCCGGTCCGCCAGCACGACGTGCGCGCCGCGCTCCGCCAGCGCCTCGCCCAGCGCCGCGCCGATCCCCGAAGCGCCCCCCGTGATCAGGACTACCGTCTTGTGAAATCCCATGTCCGCTCCCTCCCCGCGACAGAGCGTAGTACGTCGGGGCGCCCGGTGGCACTCGTGGGAACAACCAAGGTCGCCCGCCCTCAGAGGTCTCATGCCCATGGAATTCCGCGTCGCCGAGCCCTGCGAGGAGCCCTGGAGCGAGATGGAGCCGCGCGGCGAGGGCCGTCACTGCGCCCGCTGCGCCAGGACCGTCGTCGACCTCTCCACCATGACGCGCGCCCAGGCCGAGAGCCGCGTCCGCCGCGCCACGGGCGAGCGCCTCTGCGTGCGGCTCGGCATGAGCGAGCAGGGCGAGGCGGTCTTCCTCCCGCCCCGCAGCCGCGCCCCGCGCTGGGCGGGCGGCGTCGTGCTCGCGAGCGCCCTCGCCGCCGGTTGCAACCCGGGCGCCGCGCCGCCCGAGGAGGCGCCCATCGCCATGGAGGCCCCCGAGCCCTGCGACCTCGGCCCGCCCATGCAGCCGGTCGGTGAAGCCGACGCCGGGGCCACCGTCCCCGACGGCCCCACCGAGACCCGCGCCGTGCTCGCCGAGATCGAGGACGACGGCGCCACCCCCAACGCCGAGCAACGTCGCTTGACCACGGAGAAGCACCGCCCGCCCGTCCATCACATGATGGCCGGCATGATGATCATGCCGAACAACTGAGGCCTCAGCGTAGGCGTGCGAGCCCGCCGCGGGTGGCCACCCACACGCCCCCGCGGTCGGGCAGCACGTCGGTGACGTCGTCGCTCGGGAGGCCGTCGGCGCGGGTGAGGTGGGTGAAGGCGCCGGGGCGGCCGATGACGAGGCCGCGCTCCAGGGTGCCGATGTAGACGCGGTCTCCGCGGCGGCGGATGGCGTGCGGGTTGACCCAGCCGCTCGGTAGACCCGCTTGTCCTTCGCGCACGATGCGGAAGCCGTCGCCGTCCCCGATGGCGAGGCCGCCGTGATAGGTGCCGGCCATCACGCCGTCGCCCCAGGGCACGACCGCGGTGACCCAGTCGACGGGGAGGTCGCCGCTCGAGACGGTGTGGCGGGTGAAGCGCTCGGTGTCGGGGTCGAAGCGGTAGAGGCCGTGCAGGCTGCCGACCCAGACGCGGCCGCGGCGGTCGGTGGTGACCGCGTGGAGCTGCGCGACCGGGAAGGTCGGATCCCCGGTCCAGCAGCGCCAGCGCGAGGCGCGGTAGCGGCAGAGCTCGCGGCTGGTGGTCACCCAGAGCGCGCCGCCGTCGACGTGCATCGCGGTGGTGTGGATCCAGCTCGGGCCGTCGGGATCCTCGACCCGAGAGAAGACCCGGCCGTCGTGCCAGTAGAGCCCGCGGTCGGTGGCGATCCAGAGCCGCTCGTGTGCGCCGCGGCCGGTGACGGCGAGATCGTTGATGCGGCGGTCGACGGTCCAGCGCTCGTGCGCGCTCGTCGCCGCCTCGAACTGGCCGCCGCGCATGCGGGCGAGGCCGTCGCCGAAGGTGCCGACCCACAACGTGCCGAAGGCGCGGGCGAGCGCGGTGACGTCGCCGCTCGGGAGGCCGCCGCTGGTGATCGCGGTCGCGCTCCGACCCCCCGCGCTCCGCCCGGACACACGGTGCACGCCGCCCGCGTGCGCGACCAGGGCCTCGTCGCCGTCGACGAGGGCCGCGTGGGCGCGGTCGAAGCGCCCGACGCGGCGGGGCCGGTCACCGTCGGCGCGGTAGAGGCCGCGCCCGAACGTCGCGAGCCAGACGGTCTCCCCATGCAGCGCCACGTCGCGCACGTCGCGCACCGGGAGGCGAGCCGCGAGGGCGGTGACGGGGTGCGACGCGTCCACGGTGCCGTCCGAGGCCACGACGCCGACGCCCGCGATGGTCGCGACGAAGACGCTGTCACCGTGCATCTCGAGGCGCCACGTGTAGTCGCTCGGCAGCCCGTCGCGCTGGCGCACGCGGCCCACCACGCGCCCGCTCGCGCTCACCCGGAGCACACCGACGCCGTGCGACGCCACCCAGAGCTCGTCGCCCACCACCGCGAGATCGGTCAGCCGGACGTAGGCGTGCGCCCGCCCGAGCGAGACCTCGGTGAGCTCTTCGCCGTCGACGCGGAAGAGCCCGCCGCCGTGGCTCGCGAGCCAGACGTGTCCGCCGAGCTCGACCGCGCGGCGCACCCGGCGCGCGTCGTGGGTGGCGACCACGTTCAGCTCCGCGTCGAGCACCGCGGTGCCCTCGACCGCGCCCACCCAGAGCTGATCACCGACGACGCTGACCGAGCGGAGCCGCGCGCCGGGCAGCCCCGCGGTCAGCACCTGCTCGACGTGGTCATCGCGCAGCACGAGCAGGCCGCCCTCGGTCGCGACGAAGAAGCGGTCTCCGTAGCGGGCCACGTCGCGCGCGTCCGCGCTCGCGGTGATCACCTCCTGCACCTCCTGCGCGTGCGCGGGCGCGGCGAAGAGCAGGGCCAGCGTGAAGAGCGCGCGCATCACTGCACCTCCAGCCGGAGCGGCTGGTGCGTGACGTTGGCGGCCATGTCGACCACGACCACGTCGAGCTCGAGCGTGCCCTCCGCGTCGGCGGGGATCGTCCAGGTGCCCTCCCAGCCGTTCGGGCCCGCGCGCTCGAGGTCGATGACTTCGCCGCTCGGGGTTCGCGCCTCGACTCGACGCGCGTCGCTGAGCAAGAGCGCGCGCTCCTCGGTCAGCTCGCCCGGGCGGCGGCCGACCTGCGCGAGATCCGCCTCGGTGATCACCTGCTCGGCGCGCAGCGTGATCGTCTCGCCCGGCCGGACCTCTCCGTCGACCTCGAGGTGCACCTGCGCCGCGGTCTCGTCCACCGTGTACCAGAGCCGGAGGTGCTCGAGCCGGCCGTCGGCGTGGGTGATCAGCACCTCGATCGGGTAGGTGCCCTCGTCGGCGTCGCGCGGGATGAGGAAGCGCGCGGTCCACATGCCGAGCTCATGCTCGAAGCCCGCCTCGAGGCTCTCGCCGAAGGGAAGGATCACGGTCACCTGGCGCGCGTCCTCGGGGGCCGGGATGCGGATCTCGGGGTCTCCCGGCAGCGCGCGCGCGGGGCTGACCGTGGCCCGCGCCTCGGGCTCCGGCTCGTCTTCGTCTTCCTCTTCCACGATCTCCTCCACCGCCACGAAGCTCGTCCACGGCGTGACGATGTGGTGGGCGAGGCCGAGCTGCGTGACCTCGGCGATCAGCGTCGGATCGTCCCGGAGGAAGAGGCGGTTCATGCGGTCGTGCACCGCGGCGCGCGCCCAGAGCGAGGCCTGCGACGCGTGCGGGCCCTCGGGCGTGGGGGCGTCGGGCAGGGTGACGGGGAAGCTCCGCTCGAAGCGTCGGCCGTTGACCGTGCCGCGGACCCGCACGGTGGCTCGCAGGGTGGCCTCGCCGCCGCCCGAGAAGCGGCCGCGGACCTCGAGCGGTTTGCCGGCGAAGAGATCGGGCAACCGCCGCGGGTAGACGTCGCGCACCGCGAGCCCGCCCCAGTCGACCTCGACGTCGGTGAAGAGCGGCCGGTCGATGTGCGCGACGAAGCGCTCCGCGGCCTCGCTCGGATCCTCGGCCAGCCCGACGTGCACCGCGCGGCCTCGCCCGATCTCCGCCGCGCGCTCGGTGAGGAAGCGGTTCACGCTCCCGCCGACGCCGAACGCGTAGACGCGGTGCTCGCCCAGCTCGGTCGCGATCGCGCGCAGGACGTCGGCCTCGTTCCCGATGTAGCCGTCCGTGACGAGCACGACGATCGGCACCCGATCCGCGCTCGTCTCGGACGCGAGCGCGCGGGTGATGGCGGGGACCATCTCGGTCGCGCCGGCCGCGCGGAGCTCGTCCAGGAAGGCATTCGCGCGGGTGACGGAGTCGTCGCTGCGCGCCTGCATCGAGAGCTGGCGCACCTGGTCGCTGAAGCCGATGACGTCGAAGCGATCCTCGGGGCGCAGGCCCTCGATCACCGCCGCGACCATCGCGCGGGCGTGCGCGAGCGGGCGGCCGTGCATGGAGCTCGAGGTGTCGACCACGAAGGTCACGTCTCGCGGCATGATCTGCGCGTCGGTGGGCGAGGCGGGCGGCTGGACGAGCAGGGTGAAGAAGCCCTCGTCCTCCTCGCGGTGGGCCAGCATCGTCGCCTGCGGCGTCTCGCCCTCGAGCGCGTAGCGGAGCGTGAAGTCGCGCGTGCGCGCCTCGCCTTCGGCCTCGAGGTGCACGCTCGCGTGGTCGCCCTCGCGCTCGATCGCCGGCTCGTGGCTGGGCGAGCTCACCGCGGCGAGCGGCAGGCCCGGCGCGAGCGAGACCCGCATCGTCAGCGGCGGCTGCTCGTCGACGAAGGCGCTCGTCGCGCTGACCGCGGTCTCGTTCCCCTCGGCGTCGTCGGCCGGATCGTAGCGGCGCGGCGCGACCATCGGGAACGTCAACTCGTATTGCCCGTCTTCGTAGGGGAGCACCTGCACGTAGCGGAGGCGCACGTCGACGCGGTCGCCGGGCTGGAGGTTCGCCACGCGCTGGGCGAAGAGGTTCGGGCGCTGCTGCTCGAGGAGCGCGGCGCGCCGGCCCTCGCTGCGCGCGGCCTCGTAGGTCTGGCGTGCCTCGCGGCGCTCGCGGATCACGCCGCGCACCACGCGGTCACCGATGCGCATCTCCATGCGATCGACCGCCGCGTCATCGGGGAGCGGGAAGAGGTAGACCGCCTCGATCGGCTCGGGGCCGTCGTTCTCGAAGCGCTGGGTGACGAAGACCTCGGCCACACGCCCGCTGATCCGCGCCTCGACCTCGGTGCCCCGGAGCGGCAGCTCGCGCTCCACGTCGACGCCCTCCTCCTCGACCGGCGTCTCTTCGTCTTCGACGGGATCGCGGCTCAGGGCGACGGCGCGCATCGATCCGCGGCCCGGCCGCTCGAGGCTTGCGAGGAGGTGCGGGTCGACCGCGCCCGCCGTCTCCACGAGCCCCGCGTGCCGCGCGTTGCCGCCCCACATGTGCCAGCCGTCGAGCATCGCGTCGCCGAGCTCGAGCCCGACCACGTTGCCCGCGCCGGTCGCGAAGTAGACCCAGCCCTGGGCGACGATCGGCTGGAAGACCACGGGCTCGCCGACGTCGTAGGCCCAGACCGTCATGCCCGTGTCGATGTCGGTCGCGACGAGCTGGCCGTCGACGGTGCCGAAGACGAGCAGGCCGCCCACGACCGCGGGCGGGCTGAGGGCCTGGGCGTCTTCGGCCTGCGCGTACTGGCGGCGCCACACCGTCTCGGCGGTCTCCATGTCGCGCGCGAGGACCTCACCCGCGATGGAGAAGTAGGCGCGGCCGTCGGCGACCGCGGGGGAGCTGCCCTGGAAGGCCCAGCCGCTCGCCACGTTCCGGAGGCCGAGGTGCTCGCCGTGCGGGACGTTGCCCCACGCGCCCGCGGTGGCGGAGGCGAGCTGGCGGTCGCGGCTGTCGCCCGCGAGGTAGCGCGCGGCGAAGTGCTCGCTCTCGTGGAGGCGGTGGCCATTGCCCGCGCTCAGGACCAGCATCGACTCGCGCGGGCTCGCGGCGCTCCCGCTCCGGCGCGCGACCAGCACGTTGTCACGGTCGACCCAGACCGCGCTCGACGCGCCGACGTCGCGTCGCCACTGGACGCGACCCGTGCGCGCGTGGAGGCGGTGCGCGGTGCCGTCCATGGTCGCGAAGAAGACCGAGTCGCCGACCACCTGCGGCGCCTGGATCACGTCGGCGGGGATCGTCGTGTCCCAGACCGGCTCGCCGTCGCTCAATCGGAACGCGCCGAAGCGGTGGCCGCCATCCTTGGGGTAGGCGCTGAAGACGAGGCCGTTCGCGGCCGCGGGCTGGCTCATCAGGGGGTCACCGAGCCAGCGGCTCCAGGCGAGCTCACCGGTCTGCGCGTCGGCCACGAAGATGGTGCAGCTCTCGGTGTTGTAGATCACCTTGTCGTCTTCGATGATCGCGGCCGTCGGGCCTCCGTCCGGGGCGGGCATCGACCAGGCGAGCTCGCCGCTGTAAGCGTCGAACGCGTAGAAGCGGTGCGACGCGAAGCCGCCGCCGAGGAACACCTTGCCGTCGTGGAAGGCGGGCGAGGTGAGCAGCTCCGCGCGCGGCATCGCCGTGACCCAGCCGCGCCGCCCCTGCCCGAAGTTGAACTCCGCGGACGCGCCGCGCGGCGGGTGAGGCATGCGGAGCGGGCGCACCTGCATGCGCTGGCCGATGGCGTCGCCCTCCGGCTCCACCACGCCCTCGAGCGCGTCCTCCATCAGGCCGGCCCGGTCCACGTTCTCGCGCGCGGGCGCCTCGCCGAGGTCGACCATCTTCCCGGTAGGCGACGCGATCTCCGCCCGGATGGTCGCCCTCGGCGGCGCGCCCCCGCTCGGGCAGCCGGGGATGAGCAGCGCTCCTCCCGCCAGCAGCCAGAACGCACGAAACCCTCTCGATCCGACGTCGCTCGTCGATCCACGCATGACACCCCTCCGCTTCTTCCGAGAGAGCGGCTCCGCAGATCACGTGCCACCCGGCTCGCGACCGCGGGTTGGCGCTATCGCGTCCAGGGCCGTGTCTCAGCGAACCCGGCGGCCGTGTTTATCCGAACGCGATCCCGTCTGCGGCGGCTCGCGAGGCGTGAAGTTGATTGGAGCCACGACGACCCCGCAGTCGCCCGGCCCGCGGCCCCGCGTCAACGGCGGCATGGAGAGCGCCGCGCCCACCTCGATCAGACACACCTTCAGCGCGGGCGGGAGGTCCTCCGAGATCGACGCGCGGATCACGTCCCCGCTCATGCCGAGTCGCAGCCGAAGGCGGACGCTGACGCGCAGCGACGGGTCGGTGCGGAGGGCGCTCTCGTAGCAGTCCCGGAGATCGTCGCGCGCGGTCCCGAAAGCAGCCCTCGCCGCGGTCGCGTCCACGTGGGCCATGCAGCCCCTGAGCGGCTCGGGCTCCGAGCGCGCTGGTTGGGCGGGCACAGCCGGCTGGACGCGCGGAGACTCGTCGGCGACGGGTTCGACCATGTCCGCGGGTCGGGGCTCGGCCGCGCCGCACCCGGCCAGGAATAGCAGCGCTGCGCTCGCGCGGCCGGAGCGGGCCAGCCAGGTCACGAGGTAGGTCAGCAAGGTGTGCATGCGACGAGGCTGCCACAGTGCCGGAGGACGAGCGAACCCGAGGTGCCGCGGACCGCAGCTTCGGCCACCACGCCGCCGTCACGAGGTCGGCTCGGCGAGCCGAGCACCGCAAACTTTGGGTACCACGACCGAACAACCGAACACCGTCCCCTAGACCTGGGGTGGGGATGTCTCAGGGGCGGGTCGTGCCAGTGTGCGGGGCTGCGCTGCGCGGGCGTGAGACCACCACGACCCGGTCTCCGAGCGCGCATTCGCCGTCCTCGATCACGCGGAGGTAGAGCCCGCGGAGGCGCCTCGAGCGGAAGTGGGAGGCCATGTTCAGCCGCATCGGCGCCAGGCCGAAGCGCTGCGCCAACTTCTTACATCCGTTGTGGGCCTTGGGAGTGACCTCGAGGAGCGCCTCGCCCAGACGAAGGCGCGAGCCGACGGGGAGGTTCTCGGCGGAGAGGTCGAGCGACAGGAAGAGGTTGTCTCCGTGCAGCTCGAGCGGTTGACCGTTCGCGATCACGCGCGCGTGGTCCGCCTGCATCGTCGCCAGCTGCGCCTCGGGCCCGTACTTGGTCTGGAGCGCGAAGCGATCGCCCGGCATGCCGCCCGCGATCGTGAGCGTCACGCGCTCGTGCAGCACCCTCCCGAAGTCGGGCGTGCGCGCGACCAGCAGGTCCAGGGTGCCCTCGTCCTTCGGCGCCGGCGCGAGCGCGGCGAGGCGTGACTCGAGCGCCTCCGCGCTCAGATGGGCGGCGCGTGTCCCGCGCAGTCCGTCGAAGCGCAGGGTGTCCGTGTCGAACTCCTGCGGGACTTCACCGAGGAGCGCCTGCTTGGTCGGCTGGGAGGACATCGTGCCTCGACGCAGTAGCACACGAGTCGCCCCCCCCGGTCGCACCATCGAGAAAGGCGGCGCGACTCGTTGGCTTGGCACACTCGACACGTGCGCACCAGCGGTGGCCCGCCGAGGACGACAGAGGCATGATAACCTGACAACAAGTCAACAAGTAAACACCGTCCCCTGGTCCTGGGGTGGGGACAGTGTTGGGTCAGCGGAGGAGCTGGATGGGGGTGGAGGCTTCGTAGAGGGCGTCGGTGCGGAGGGCGTACTTGGTGCCGCGGCGGACTTCGCAGCCTTCGTGGCGGATCTTGTGCTGGAAGATCGCGGCCAGGCCGGGAGCGGGGACGACGGTCTGCTCGACCTGCTCCATGAACCGGGTCTCGCCGCCCTCGAAGTCGTCGTTGAAGTAGACGAGCACGGTCAGGAGGGTGATGCGAGTCTCGCTGGGCTGATACCAGTGATCCATGTGGGGCTCGAAGCGCTGGCCCTCGCGGTAGCGGTAGTAGCGGAGGCGCTCGTTGAGGCCGACGAGGGTCAGCTCGCCGATGCGCTCCGGGAGGTGCGCGCGGAGGCGACCGAAGAGGTCGGCCGTCGTCTCCGGGTCGTCGCGCATGACGCGGTCCTGGTTGCGGTACATGGGGTTGTTGGTGGCCAGGCTCGGCGAGGCGGCGGCGATGTCCTCGCAGATGCGCGCGCACTCGGACTCCGAGTAGATGCCGGCCGCGGTCCAGAGGAGCGGGGTGTCTTCGAAGCGCATCGGGACGGAGGTCGACATCGAGCCAGTGTACGCTCCGCGCGTGGATCGCATCGCGCCGACGCGCCGCCCCGAGGGAAAGAACGCTGGGACGCAGCTGTGGCGAGAGCTGCTCTTTCTGCACTGGAAGGTGCCGGTCGAGGCGCTGCGGCCGCTCGTGCCGGCGCGGCTCTCGCTCGATCTCTGGGAGGGCGAGGCCTACGTGGGCGTGGTCCCGTTCCTGATGCGCGAGATCGCGCCGTCGTGGTGGCCGAAGGCGCTCGGGTTCGACTTCCTGGAGTGCAACCTGCGCACGTATGTGCACCTCGATGGAGAGGGGCCCGGCGTGTACTTCTTCTCGCTCGAGGCCTCGAGCTGGCTGGCGGTGCAGGCGGCGCGCGTCGGATGGGGGCTGCCCTATCACCACGCGCGCATGAGCACGTCGACGGTCGAGGACGTCGTCGCCTACGAGACGGTGCGGCGCGGCGACGGCGCGAAGCACGCGGTGAAGTACCGCGTGGGCGAGGCGCTCGGACCGTCCGAGCCCGGCTCGCTCGAGCACTTCTTCCTCGAGCGCTACCTGCTCTACTCCGAGAAGGGCGGTCAGCTCGTGAAGGGACAGGTGCATCACCCTCCCTACCCCGCCCAGCGCGCGACGGTGCTCGAGGTCGAGGACTCGCTCATCGCCGCCGCGGGGCTGCCCGCGGTGGAGGGGCCGCCCGCGCTCGTGCACTACGCGGCGGGCGTCGACGTCGAGGTCTTCAGCCCCTATTCGGTCTGATCCGGCGCGTCGACGTGGATGTAGAGATCGACGAGGCCGGAACGCGGGAGGCGCAGCATGCGCTCGCGGACGAGGGCGTCGGCGAAGAACGAGCGGACCGCGGTCTCCCCGCCGCCTCCGCGGCTGCGGATCTCGCAGTCGCCTTCCTGATCGGTGAGGCAGCCCGTCTCGGTGCCCGCGCGGGGCGCCACCGCGACGCGCACGCCAGGACGGGCGCGGCCGGCGCGGTCGCGCGCGTGCACCCTCAACCGCAGGTCCCGCTCCGCGCCGTCATCGTGGACCTCCCCGTCTGCAGCGCCCGGGTTCGCCTCGGCGGGCTCGGGCGCCGTCGCGACTTCGAGGGCAGCAGACCGCTCCGAGCTGTCCTCGATGGGCTCGGCGCGCAGGGTCACGGGGACGGGGTCCGAAGCGCAGGAAGCGCTGGTCAGCGCGGCCACGAAGCACAGGCGGGCGAGCTCGTTCACGCCGACATCGACGCACCGAGCGCCAGGCCGATTCAGAGCGGCGCGCCAGGACGCGTGCTACGACCGCGGCATGTCGAACCCGCAGCACAGTCGCGACAAGGGCCAGCTCTTCGAGAACAAGGACAAGCGCAAGCCGAGCCAGCCCGACCTCCGCGGCAACTGCGCGATCGACGGCGCGCCGTACGAGATGCAGGCGTGGCGCCGGGAAGAGCGCCTCTCGATCTCGCTCGCGCCCCCGCGCGGCGACTCCAACACCTACCCGCCGGAGTCGTTCCGCGGGATGCTCGATCCGGCCAAGGCTGGCCGCGGCCAGGACGGCCCGGCGCCCAGCTGGACCGGCGAGGTGGTCGGGGACGACGCGACCTACGCCATCCAGGCGTTCGAGAAGCAGGGCAAGAGCGGCGCGTACCTCGCGCTCTTCTTCACCGCCGCCTGACCTGCTCTATGCTGAGCGGGTGCGCCCGCTCTTCGCTTCGCTCTGTCTGCTCGCGGCGTGCGGCAGCCCCGCCGCGCTCCCGGACGGAGGGCTCGACGCGACGGTCGATCCGACCCGCGACGCCCTACCCCCGAGCCTCGACGGAACATCCCCCGACGCGCAGACGGCGCACCTCGACGGCGGGAGCCCGTGCGTCGTCTCGGGCACGCCCGGGACGTGTCTGCACGTCGACGACTGCACGGGAGGCCGCGTCTCCACGCCCGGCTTCTGCCCCGGCCCGGCCGAGATCCAGTGCTGCACCGCGACCCCGGACGGCGGGGACGCCGGGGACGGAGGCGACGGCGGCCCGTCTTGCGATCCCGAAGTGATGCCCACGCCCAACGAGGGGCTCGTGGAGGAGCCGGGCGCGCCCGGTTGCCCGGCCGGCATGACCCGCGTGGCGGACTTCTGCGTCGACCGCTTCGAGGCGAGCCTCGTGCTCGTCGACGACCGCGGGCCGATCGGCTCCTGGTCTCCGTTCCACAACCCGGGCGCCCGGCGCGTGCGCGCGCTGTCGATGCGCGAGGCGATCCCGCAGGGCTACATCACGGGGGTGCAGGCCGAGGCGGCGTGCCTCGAAGCGGGGAAGCGACTTTGCACCGACGCGGAGTGGCTGCGCGCGTGCCGCGGCGCGGAGGAGCGCACCTATCCCTACGGGACCGCGCGCATGAGCGGCGAGTGCAACGACGCGCGGGCGCGCCACCCCGCGGTGGAGCGGTTCGGCACGAGCGACGACTGGATCTGGTCCCGCCTGGACGACGCGTGCATCAACCAGCTCCCCGACTCACTCGCCCCCACGGGCAGCCACCCGGGCTGCGTCACGCCCGAAGGCGTGATGGACATGATGGGCAACCTGCACGAGTGGACGGCCGACCCGGCGGGCACCTTCCGCGGCGGCTTCTACGTCGACACGGTGCGCAACGGCGATGGCTGCCTCTATCGAACGACCGCCCACGACCGCGGCCACTGGGACTACTCGACCGGGTTCCGCTGCTGCGCCGACCCAGGCTGACGCTCGAACGCCTGCCAGGTCCCGTCGATGAGGCGCTCGTGCGGGCGGAAGCGCGCCTTGTAGCTCATGTGCGCGTTCTCGGCGATGTAGAGGCCGAGGTAGAGGTAGGTGTAGCCCCACTCCCGCGCGATGCGCAGCTGCTCGAGGATCGACCACGTGCCGAGGCTGAGCGAGGCGTACGAGGGATCCCAGAAGCAGTAGACGGCCGACAACGCGTCGTGACCACGATCGGTGATGGCCACGCCGACGAGCTCGTCCCCGTCGAAGTAGCGCATCTCGAAGCTCGGCGCGCAGCGCTCCACGAGGAAGCCCTCGTAGCCCTTGAGATCGAGCGGCTCGCTCGACGCGCCGAGGAGCGAGCGCTCGCGCTTGTGTCGCTCGTAGAGCTCGAGCCGCCGCATGTCGGCGACCGGCGGCCCGATCTGGACACGCAGGCGACGGCGCGCCTTGTTGACGACGCGACGATGGTTCTTGCTGAACGTGAAGCGCTGGACCGGGATGCGGATCGCCTCGCAGGCGGCGCAGGTGGGGCAGCTCGGCCGGTAGAGGAAGGCGCCGTGGCGGCGATCCCCCGCGGCGAGCCGTCCGTCGAGCTCCTCCGGACGCAGCGCGCGGGACGGCATGCGCATCGGCAGACGCGCGTCCCGCCCCTCGAGATAGGGGCAGGGGTGCGGCGAGTCGTAGACGACGAGCTCCGGCGGGAGCCCGGGTGACCAGCGCGGCTGCACCCCCACAGCATGCCGGCAAATCGCGCGGTGTCTACTCCGCGATCGTCAGCTCGGTGCTGGAGATCTCGACGCCCTCTTCGGTGCGCACGACGACGCGGTAACGACCCGGCGCCTGACGCGCCACGAACCTTGCTACCGTCCGGTACCGCGGGCGAGCCGGGATGTCGAGCAACACGCCGGAGCGCGCCGGGCCGTCGACGCGCTCGAGCGACACGCGCACGCGGGTCTCCGCGCGGGTCGGGTTCTGCACCTGCACGACGGCGTAAATCCGGCCGTCGGCGTGGGTGAAGCTGGTGGTCGGCGTCTGCACGCGGCCGCGCTCGAGCGCGCTGCCCAGCTGGACCTCGGACACGCTCAGCTCGGTCGACGCCTCCTCCTGCGCGGCCGCCAGCGGCGGCGAGGCTCCGAACGACGCCGCACAGAGCGGCAGCGCGAGGATGGTGGCGGTGGTCAGCGCGTGGCGAATCTTCGAAGCGATCATGGGCCCTCCCTTTCGATGGCGAGGGACATGGAGTCACGACGCGTGCCAACCCCGGCTCACGCTGCGCGCGCCCGCTCCCGCCCCCCGGCGTGTGCAGCCTCCCACGATATCGCGTCCGCGAGGTGACGGAGTCGAAGCAGAAGATGGATTCCAACCGCCCTTGTCGAATATGCTGTGACACGAATGGGATCCCCCTTCGACGAGGAAGAGGAAGAGGGCACCGCGATCATCGACGCGAAGGCGTTTCGCGAGGCGGTGTCTCCGAGTCGGCTCCATCCGGTCATCGTGCTCGTCGCGGGGGCCGACGCGGGCCGTCTGGTCCGGCTCGACGGCGAGGTGAACGTCGGCCGGAGCGCCCGGTGCGAGCTGCGGGTCAACGGCGACGGCGTCTCGCGCAAGCACGCCCGGATCTTCATGCGCGGGGGCCAGACCTTCGTGGAGGACCTCGGCTCGACCAACGGCACCCTGCTCAACGGGCAGAAGGTCGAAGGGCAGGCGCCTCTGTCCGACGGCGACAAGATCCAGGTGGGGGCGGAGATCCTGCTGAAGTTCAGCCTCCAGGACGAGGTCGACCAGGAGCTCCAGCAGCACCTCTACCAGGCCGCGGTCCGCGACCCGCTCACCTCCGCCTACAACCGCCGCGCGCTGATGGATCGGCTCGAGTCGGACCTCGCCCACGCGAAGCGACACGGCACCGACGTCGTCCTGATGCTGCTCGACCTCGACCACTTCAAGCAGGTCAACGACACGCACGGCCACCCCATCGGGGACGAGGTCCTGCGCCGCACGGCGGACGCGGTGCGCGCGGTGATCCGCAAGGAGGACTTCTTCGCTCGCTACGGCGGCGAGGAGTTCGCGCTCCTCTGCCGGAGCACGGCGATGTACCAGGGCCTGCAGCTGGCCGAGCGCGTGCGCGAGACCATCGCCGCCATCGAGGTCCCCCTCGAGGAGGGCGGCACGCTCAAGGTCACAACCAGCGTCGGCATCGCGCAGTTCGAGCCCGATCACGATCCCGACGCGCTGATCCGCGCCGCCGACGACGCCCTCTACAAGGCGAAAGAGGGCGGCCGCAACCAGGTCGTCGCGGCCGACTGAATCTGCTCAGCGCAGGATGCAGGCGTTTCGGGGCGGGCCACCGCCGCCGACCCGCGCGCAGCGCTCCGCCGCCGGACAGTCCGCGTCCGAGCTGCACGAGATCTCGCAGTGCCGCGCCGCCGTGAACGAGGCCGGGTAGAGCTGACTCCCCTCGGTGCGCGTCGTACGCCGCCGCACCGCGCAGCTCGGGTAGTCGATCTCGGCCACGCTGACCCAGTCGTCGGTCTCCCCCAGCGTCACCCCGGTGTACGTGGCCACGAGCGCGCCGTCACAGAAGATGCGGACCGTTCCGTCGGTGGCGCCGCTGCCAGGAGCGCCGCCCATGCCGAGCGAACGATCGCAGAAGTAGTGGGCTCCGACCGTGTACGTGCCAGGGGCCGGGTTCCGGTCGACCGTGATGTTCTCGGGGCCGTATCCGTCGGTGTCGTCGATGTCCAGGGTCGGGTTGCCGTCCACGCCGACCGGGCCCCAGTCCGGGGCGCGGTTCGCGAAGTAGCAGTCGTCCGCGGTCCACCAGCCGTTCGGGTGGGAGCGCGTCACGTTCAGGAGGTGCGCGTCGACGTCACCGTAGGCCGTGCTCCAGCTGATCTCGACGTGGATGGCGCCGGGCGGGTTCGACGTGACGTTCACGCTGCAGCACGCGCGCTCCCCCTCGTCGTCGGTGACGCACAGCTGCACGACGTACGCGCCGGAGGCGTCCAGGTAGAAGTTGGTCGAGGCGCTGCTCGGCGAGGACGGCGTCGAGATCGAGCCCGGCGGCCGCGACGTCACGGTCCACGCGTAGCTGACCGGGCCGCCATCGGGGTCCGAGCCGCTCCCCGCCAGCGCGATCGTGTCCAGCACGTCCGCGCTCACGTCCCCCGGACACGTCACCACCGGGGGCGCCGTCGGGCACACCCCCATCTCGTCGGTGGCGCCGTCGCAGTCGTCGTCCCGCATGTTGCAGACCTCGGGGCTGGGCCCGGTGGCCCCCGCGCAGCCGCCCCAGCTGCCGCTCGCGTCGCAGGTCTGGCTGCCGGCCACACACTCCCCCGCGTCGGTCCCGCACGGGCGGGTTGTGCCGGTGGTGCATCCACACATCTCGTCGACGGTGCCGTCGCAGTCCTCGTCGAGCGCTCCGTCGCAGACCTCGCTCCCGGGCGCGACGCCCCCGGTGCACGCCCCGAAGCTGCCGCTCGCGCAGGACTGCGTCCCCGGACGGCACACACCCGTGCTGCTCCCGCAGGCGCGCGTCACCCCCTCGTCGACGCGGCCGTCGCAGTCGTCGTCGACCCCGTCGCAGGCCTCGAGCGCGGGGACCGTCTCGCCGCCGCACGAGGTCCAGCTGCCCGCGTCGCAGCGCTGCGTCCCGGGCATGCAGGCCCCCACGGAGGAGCCGCACGCCCGCGTCAGGGCCTCGTCGGTCGAGCCGTCGCAGTCGTCGTCGAGCCCGTTGCAGAGCTCGGCCACGGGGCCGCGGCCGCCCGCGCATCCCTCGAAGGCGCCGCCCACGCAGGCCTCGGACCCCCGACTGCACTCGCCGACATCCGTCCCACAGACCCGGACGATGCCCTCGTCGGTGACGCCATCACAGTCGTCGTCCGCGCCGTTGCAGGCCTCCGCGACGGGCCCCGACGCGCCGACGCAGGCGCCGAGTCGACCGGCCACGCACTCCTGCGTCCCGGGACGACAGGCGCCGACCGCGCTCCCGCACGCGGCGGGGGGCGCGGCCGGATCGCAGTCGCAGCCTTCGTTGGCCGCGCCGTCACAGCTCTCGTCCTCTCCCTCGGCGTCGCAGAGCTCGTCGGCCGGGAGCACGTCGCCCACACAGGGTCCCCAGAGGCCGAACTCGAGGCCGTCCATGCACTCCATCGTGCCGGGGCTGCACGCGCCCACCCCTCGCGCGGAGGCCGGCCCGCGGAAGCAGCTCGCGGTCTCTCCGGGGATGCACGGACACTCCTCGTCGACGACGTCGTCGCAGTCGTTGTCCAGCCCGTCGTCGCAGAGCTCCACCGTCACGCACCCTCCGCCCGCGTCGGCCGGGAGCCCCGCGTCCGGGTGGGACGCGTCGGGCGGGACGGATCGAGCGTCCACGGTCCCATCGAGCGGGATCGTGTCGGCGTCGGGGGTGACGGTCTGGGTGCTGCAAGCCGTGAGCGAGGCGAGCAGAAGGCAAGGGAGTCGAAGACGCATTGCGACCGCGCCTACGAGCGCGGGAGGCGAAGCGATACACCCCCACGCGGGGACGGCTCAGCGGAAGCGCGGTCTCATCGCCCGAAGAGGAAGCGCGCGAGCGCGTCGGCGTCGTCGCTCATCACGTCGGGTCGGCTCCGCTCGAGCTCCTCGCGCCGCCCGGCGCCCCAGGTCACCGCGACGGTGCGCACCCCCGCCGCCTTGCCCGCCTCGACGTCGTGCACTGCGTCCCCGACGAAGACGGTCTTCGCGGGATCGGTGCCGAGGAACCGCAGCGCTCGCTGCACGGGCTCCGGGTGTGGCTTGGGGCGCTCGACGTCGTCGGCGCAGACCAGGATCTCGAACACGTCGTGGAGCCCCAGCGCGCGGAGGCCCATCTCGGTCCCCCGCCGCCGCTTGCTGGTGACGACCGCCACCGGCGTCCCCGAGAGGCGCCGCACGAGCTCCGTCACCCCCGGGTAGGGCTTCACGAAGCGGTCGTGCACGTCGAGGTTGTGCGCGATGTAGGTGTCGACGAGCGCCTGCACCGTCTCGGCGTGCTCGGCCTCCTCGCCCACCCAGCGGCGGAACTGCGCCTCGAGCGGCGTCCCGAGCCCGCTCAGCACGTCCTCGTCGCTGCGGGCGGGGAGCCCGTGCGCCGCGAGGGTGTGCCGGTAGCTCTCGAGGATCAGCGCGATCGAGTCGAGGAGCGTCCCGTCCAGGTCGAACAGGACAGCCTCGAACCGGGCGGCGTCGAAGCGCGACATCGTCGTCAGTCCGTCAGGTTCAGGCTGCCGATGAAGTCGCGCTTGCCGAGCGACACCCCGGCGTGGCGCAGGATCGCGTAGGCCATCGTGACGTGGAAGGTGTGGTTGGGCAGGGCGAACTCGGTCACGTAGTCGCGGCCGAGGATCTTCTTGTCCCCGAGGAACGGCATCGCGATCTTCTTCTCGGACGTGCCCTCGAGGTCATCCGCCGTGAAGCCCTCGAGGTAGCCGATGACGTCGGCGATGCGAGCGCGCAGCTCGTCCAGCGACTGCGGCCCGTCCTCGTGCTTGGGCGCGTCGCGGCCGGTCAGGCGAGCCGGCATGAACTTCGCCGAGTCGCAGGCGGACTGCACCTGCCGGCGGAAGGTGAACATGTCCGGGGCCAGCCGGAGCTCGAGGTAGTTGGCCGGGTCGAACTCCTTGGCGGTGGCGTGCTCGACGGCCTTGGCGATCCAGGCGTCGAGGCTCCTCAGCTGCTTGGTGACCTGAACGATCGTGGCGTGGAGAGCGGCGTCGTGAGACATGCCTCGCTTCTTGGGGCAACGCGGCCGAGAGCGCCAGTGACCTTCTCGATCAGCGGCCGACCATGCTCAACGCAGCCGCGCCGAAGAAGACGACAGCCGTGAAGCATGCGCAGAAGACGAGCACGCCGAGGATGTAGATGACGCCCTTGACCATGAAGTAGCCCTGCAGGGCACGCAGCGACTCCACGAGGTGCAGCTGGTCCGCGTCGTCGGTGTTCACCACCAGGTCCACCGCCTTGGCGACCCGGAACAGGAAGAACCCGAGGAGCCCGGCGACGAGCACGCCGACGGCCCCGGTGCAGAGCGGAACGCCGAGGTTGGCGGCGGGGGCGGGGCTCAGCAGCGCGCCTACGCTCTGCGTGATCATCTGCAGGACGCCCGTCGCGATGGCCGCGACGGCGGCGAAACGGGCGAAGCGGGCCATGCCCTTCAGGTTCGCGTCGTCCTCCGCCGTGAACGGGATGTGGGCCAAGGGGCCGCTCCCCCCCGAGTCAGGCGACTGTCCGAATCCACCTCCGCCCTCCCCACCGCCCGAGCCGGGAGGCTGACCGAAACCGCCGCCGCCCGAGCCAGGGGGAGAACCGAAACCACCGCCACCACCACCGCCAGGGGGCTGACCGAAGCCGCCGCCGCCCGGAGGCTGACCGAAACCGCCACCGCCTTGACCGAAGCTCACGGTGCACCTCCGAACTGGCCGGGATCGAAGCCAGGCGTCGTCGTCGTGAGCTCCGGCGCGACGAGCGTGGCGATCAGCGAGAAGACGGCGCCGACGGCCGAGACCGCGAACCAGCCGAGCTCCAGCATGAAGAAGAGCTTCAGCTTCGCGAACGCGGTGGACAGGTGCTGCTGGTCCGCGCCGTCGCTCGCGATCATCGCGTCGAGCGCGCCACGCGCCTGCAACGCGAAGACCCCTTCGACGAGCATCAGCGCGCCCAGGATGGGGAGCGTGAACATCTGCAACGTGTAGGCGACGCCGCCGAGCGGGCTGGCCGCGATGGCGCCGATGGCGGGGATCAGCGCGGTGCACCCACAGAGCAAGAAGAACGCGGCGCCGATGAAGTGCACGACCGCGAGGAAGAGCATCCACCCGTTCAGGGTGGAGATCATCGACTCCTCTTCGGTCGTGAAGGGGATCCTCGCGACTGACATGACGCTCCCTCCGGCTGGGATCGGGACCGCGCCCTCCGCGCGCCCCCGGGGGGACCGTATCAGCCCGGGCGCAGGCTGTCTCGACGCGGGGCGTGCAGCTCGAGCGCCGTGATCGTCTCGTCGAGTGACTCGACCATCTCGATCTGGAAGCCGGCCAGGCCCATCGCCATCGTCGCGACGCTGACGCCCATGCGCACGACCTTCGCCTGGGTCCGGAGCGCGATGACGATGCGTTCCGTGTCGCGGCCGACCCGCAGGCCCCAGTCGGTCATGATCTTCCGTGAGGCGGGCGAGTAGCCGTCGAGCCGTCGCCAGTCGTGGAGATAGGTGAAGCGCTCGGACCCGACCCGTCGACGGTCCAGCTCGGCCTGGCCCTCTCCGGAGAGGAACCGGGCGACGTCCTCGCCCACACGCGTCTGGTGACCGACCTGCGTGATCAGCCCCAGCGGCTGGACGAACCAGATCCGGAAGCCGCTACCGGCGTGCACCAGATCGGGCGGCGCTCCATCGAAGCGCCCCTCGGCCAACCCCTCCATCGAGGGGAGGGTACGGCGCGATGGCGTCGCGCCACATTCCCCGTATGGGGACTGCGTGGCGGCGCGCTACTGCACGACCTTGCCGTGCGGGGTGCCCTCGCCGTAGCCGCTGAGGGTCTGCACGCCGACGACCGCGCGCTCGTGGAAGGACGGGAGATCCGGGGCGCCGGTGTAGGTGAGCGCAGACTGGAGGCCCGTGATCATCTCGACCAGGATCGCGCCCACGCTCTCCCGTCCCGGCTGGATGTAGATGCGCGAGGTGCTGATGCCCTCCCGGAAGAAGCCCTTCTTCGCGCGCTCGAAGGAGTCGAGCCCGCCGGTGCGCTCGGCCACAGCGCGCGCGCTGGCCATGCCGTAGTTGCGCTTGTAGATGCGGCCCTCCGCGTCGGTCTTGACGTCGCCGGGGCTCTCGAAGGTGCCCGCGAGCATGGTTCCGATCATCACCCGCGACGCGCCCGCGGCGCAGTAGAGCGCGACGTCGCGCGGGTGTCGCACGCCGCCGTCGGCCCAGACGTGCTTGCCGTGCTTGGCCGCCTCCGCTGCGCAGGCCCGGACCGAGCTGAAGGTCGGCCGGCCGACCCCGGTCTGCATGCGCGTGGTGCACATCGCGCCGGGGCCGACGTTGACCTTCACGACGTCGGCGCCCGCCTCGATGAGATCGCGCGTGCCCTCCGCGGTGCAGACGTTGCCCGCCACGATCGGGACGCGGCCCGCGGCGCCGCGCGCCTTCACCACGCCCGCCACCTCCGCGACCACGTCGAGCATGCGGCGCTGGTGGCCGTGCGCGGTGTCGAGCACGAGCACGTCGACGCCCATGTCGAGCAGGAGGGCGGCCCGGTCCGGCGCGTCGCTCGAGATGCCCACCGCGGCCGCGACCATGAGGTGGCCGGCCGCGTTGACGCTCGCCTGGAACAGCTCGAGCCGGACCGCGTCGTCCTTGGTGAGCACGCCCGCGAGCACGCCGTCTCCGTCGATCACGGGCACGGCTTTGACCCGCTCGCGCTCCATCACCAGGAACGCCTCGCGGTTGGTGGCGCCGAGCCCGATCGTCACGATCTCGCGCTGCATGAGCTGGCTGACCGCGGTGTACTGGTCCCGATCGCGGAGATCCGACGGAGTCACGATGCCGACCGGGCGTCGATCCGGGTCGACCACCACGACCATCGAGTGGGCGCGCTTGCGCATGATGCCCTCGACGTCTCGCAGGGTGGCCTCGGGCGCGACGTAGAGCGCGGTGTCGTAGCGCGGGTCGGCGCCCTTGATGTGGCCGACGATGCGCTCGACGGTCTCGAGGCTCATGTCCTGCGGGAGCACGCCCAGCCCCCCGAAGCGGGCCACCGTCTCCGCCATGCGCTTGCCGGTGACGGCGTTCATGTTGGCGGTCACCACCGGGTGCGAGCCGCCGACGAAGTCTCCGGGCGTCAGATCGGTGTCGAGGCGAGAGCCGCCCTCGAAGCGGCCGGGCAGGAGGAAGACGTCCTCGAGCGCGAGCTCGAGCTGCTCGTCCCGTTCGGGGTGGATGAAGCGCATCCCGCTGTGTACCGCGGTCGGGCGGCGCGCGGTATCGAGGAAGCGGTATCGATCAGCGCTGGCGGTCGGCCTCCTGCATCTGCATCCAGACCCCCGCCACGGCCCCGGCCTGGCCTCCGGCCGCGCCAACCATCTGGCCCGAGCGCCCGGGCGGAGTGCAGACGCACGCCGTGGAGTACTGACCCATGAAGACATAGGCGCTCATCTCCCCGCCGATCTCCTGGCAGTTGGCGTTGCAGTCGGCGGGGCTGATGTGAGCGCTACCCCGGAAGCTGGTGGCGCAGCCGCTGCCGGCGGCGAGGAGCGCGAGGAGGGAACACGTCATGACGTATTTCATGCCGCCGAGCATCGCACGGGTCGTTCACGACGTGACACCATTTTCGCCCGCGGGCCGCGTGTGGTAGGACCGACCGCCCATGGCTGGCGGTGACGAAGCGTATCGGATGAAGGTCGTGTCGGTCGCGCGCGTGTTCAAGCGCTCGTGGGTGGACATGGCGGAGTCGCTGGTGGAGGTGCGCAAGCGGCGCCTCTTCGAGCGCTGGGGCTACGAGACCCTGCACGGCTTCGCCCTCGAGGAGCTGAACATCAAGCGCTCCACGGTGGAGAAGCTGACCGGCAGCTACGCCGCGCTCGAGACCCACGTGCCGCACGTCCTGCAGTGGGACGGCGTGGCGCAGCAGGTGCCGGACATGGAGGCGGTCGACTACTTCGCGAAGGCGGTCGACCCGAGGCCGAAGCGAGAAGGCGAGGACGCCCCGCCTCCGCCCGAGCCAGACGTGGTCGCCGAGCTGAAGCAGGCGATCTTCGAGGACCAGGTCAGCACCCCGTCGCTGCGTCGGAGGTTCAACCCGGTGCTGAACCCGAAGGACGAGGGCCAGCAGCGCATCGACCTGCTCAACCGCGTGCGGGCCAACTCGCGCCGGCTCGAGGCGCTGGTGAGCGAGGTCGAGGAGCTGACCGAGGAGCGCGTCGAGCAGGTCACGCAGTGCATGGAAGAGCTGCGCACGGACATCGACCTGCTCGAGGGCTGACGGTCAGAGCAGCTTCCGGATGTCCTTCTCGATCTTCTCCGGCTTCGTGCTCGGCGCGTAGCGCTCGACCACCTTGCCCTGGCGGTCGACGAGGAACTTCGTGAAGTTCCACTTGATGCGGCTCGAGCCGAGCAGCCCCTTCTTGTCGCCCTTGAGCTTCACGAACAGCGGGTGCGCCTTCGGCCCGTTGACGTCGACCTTGGCGTGCATCGGGAAGCTCACCCCGAAGTTCTTCTGACAGAACCCCGCGATCTGCCCCGCGTCGCCCGGCTCCTGCTCGCCGAACTGATTGCAGGGGAAGCCGAGCACGCGCAGCCCCTTCTCGCCGAGCTGGTCGTGCAGCTTCTGCAGCCCGGCGTACTGCGGCGTGAACCCGCACTGGCTCGCCGTGTTGACCACCAGGAGCACCTCGCCCTCGTAGTCGCGCAGGGTCCGGGTCTCGCCCTCGAGGGTCTCGACCTCGATGTCGTATATGGAGTCGGCCATCGGCCGAACCGTTGGGCGTCGCGCCGGCGCGCGCAAGGCCTCAATCGTTCGCCGCCCCGCGACAGATCCAGCTCTGGATGAGCGCCAGCTCCGCGTCCGGGAGCGACTCCCCGCGCTTGGGCATTTGGGTGCCCGAGCAGATGCCGACCCCGGTGAGCTTGCTCCACAGGTAACTGCCCTCGACGTCCCCCGGGACGACCAGGGTGCGCCCCCCGCAGCTCGCGGGCGTCCCGATCAGCTCGTCGTACGCGCGTCCCGTGGAGAGCGCGAGGCTCGCCGCGGGGCGGGCCCCCGAGTGGCAACCCGAGCCGGTGCAGCTTCGGTCGAGGATGGGCGCGACGTCTCCCGCGAACGACGCCTCGGGACCGCAACCGACGCAGCCTCCGTCGACGCATCCCTCGCCGGAGGCGCACGCCGCGCCGCAGCCGCCGCAGCTGGTCGGATCGCTCTGCAGGTCCGTGCAGCGGCCCGAGCAGTCGGTGAGCCCCGCCGGGCAACCGCAGACCCCACCTGCGCAGATCGCGCCGTCGCCGCACGGCTGCTCGCACCCGCCGCAGTGCGACGCGCTGATCTGGAGGTCGACGCAGGCGTCGGCGCAGCGGTCGAAGCCCGCCGCGCAGCTGCACACGCTCGCCTCGCACGCCTCCCCCGCGCCGCACGCGTTGCCGCACCCGCCGCAGTTGGCGAGGTTTCGGTCGAGTCGCACGCACGAGCCGCCGCAGTCGGTGGTGTCCGCGGGGCAGGCGTCGGCGCACGTTCCGTCCGCGCAGAAGCGGTCCCCGCATTCGCTCGCGCAGGCGCCGCAGTGGGCGACGTCCGTCTGGAGATCGACGCACTCGACGCCGCAGGCGGCCAGCCCGTTGGTGCAGCGGCAGGCTCCTTCGACGCATTCCTGCCCCGCCCCACAGGAGACCCCGCAGGCGCCGCACTGCGCGGGGTTCGACAGGACGTCCACGCAAGCACCATCGCAAGCCGCCTGACCTTCGGGGCACACCGCGATCCGGGGCGCGATGTCGCCGACGCCGCTGGACGCGCCCTCGGTCGCCTCGATCACGTGCGCCCCGCACGCGAGCCAGTTCCGCAGCATCTCGAGCCCCTCCGCGCTGCGCGCGGGCGGAAGTCGCCGCTCCTCGGCCGTCCCGGGGTGTGCCCGATATCGGGCCGACGCGGACGCCGCCGTGTCCCCGGCCGCGCCCGAGGGCGGCATCGCCCCCGCAGCGACCTGCTCGTAGATCGCGTGGCGCATGTTCCACGCCGCGCGTCGCGCGTGGGCGAGGCGCTCGAGCTCCGAGGGCTCCACCGCGACCCCGACGTCGAGATCCAGACTGCGCGGCGCGCCGAAGCGGTCCTCGGGCGGGATCCCGCTCGCGTGGCAGAACGTGCCGGCGCCGCAGGAGACCTCGACCAGCGCCTGCCCGGGATAAGCGGGGAACCCGCCCTCGTCGTAGTAGATGGGGGACGTGGCCGCGGCCTCGTCGCAGGGCCCGAGATCTCCGGCGCACCCACAGGCGAAGGCTGCCAGCGCGAGTATCCCCTTCGGTCCGACCATCGTATGGACCATACGAATGAGGCCCTCGTTCGGAGACACTCTCGGGCTGCTCGCGATCCTCTGGCTCAGTGCGTGTGGATGGGAGGATCCGCCGCCTCCCCTCGGGCGCGGCGTGGACGCGGGCTGCGTCACGTGCGGCGAGGGTTGCGTCGACCTCGCGTCGGATCCGGCGCATTGCGGGGCGTGCGACCGCGCGTGTCCGAGCGGCCAGCCGTGCGCGGACGGCGAGTGCGTGGCCGAGTGTGGCCCCGGGACGGTCGACTGCGCCGGGCGGTGCGTGGACCTGGACGCCGACCCGGCGCACTGCGGCGCGTGCGGTGCGGCGTGCGAGGCCGGCCAGGTGTGCGCGGGTGGCGCGTGCGGCTGCGCGCCCCCGAGAGCGACCTGCGGCGCGGCGTGCGTGGACCTCACGAGCGACGGCGCGCACTGCGGCGCCTGCGACTCACCGTGCGCGGAAGGCGAGTCCTGCGTCAGCGGCGCATGCGCGTGTGCGGCGCCCTCCGAGTCCTGCGGCGGCGCCTGCGTCGATCCGCAGCGCGACCCGGCCCACTGCGGAGGCTGCGACCGCCCATGCGACGCGGGAGAGGTGTGCACGGCGGGAGCCTGTCAGGCCGACTGTGGTGCCCTCACCGCGTGCGACGGCGCGTGTGTCGACACCATGCAGGACCCCGCGCACTGCGGCGCGTGCGCGGCGCCCTGCGGGAGCGGGGAAGTCTGCATGCGGGGCGCCTGCGCCACCTGCGGCGCCACCCTCGAGGCTTGCGCGGGCGCCTGCACGAACGTCCTCAGCGACCCCCGCCACTGCGGCGCGTGCGGCAACGCGTGCCCCCCCGGCCGCAGCTGCCGTGGCGGCGCCTGCCGCTGACCACAGACGAAGACCCCTATACGAAGACCAGGGGACGGTGTTTACTTGTTGACTTCTGGTCCGCAAAGTTTGCGGTGTGCAGACCTCGAACGTATCAAGTCAACAAGTAAACACCGTCCCTGCGCTCTGCGACGACGCGGCGACCGGCGAGGTGATCGGCGAGCTTCACGCCGCCCAGGGCGGTCGCCAGGGTGCTCTGGCCCGGAAAGACCGTGTCGCCGACGAGGTAGAGGTCCTCGGCCACGGGCGCGGGCCACATGTGGCGGTAGTTGTGCCATCCGTGGCGGCGCGGGATGCCGCCGACGAAGCCGCGGTGACGGCCCGTGAAGCGCTCGAAGGTGCGCGGGCTCGCCGTCATCTCCATGCGCACCGCCGCGGCCAGACGCGGCGCGAGCCGACCCAGCGTCTCCCGCATCCGCTCCTGCACGCCCGCGACGTATCGGCCCGGCTCTCCCGTCTCCAGCGCCCGCATCGGGACGTGGGTCGAGACGGTCACCACGCGCGCGCCGTCGGGAGCGCGATCCTCGTGCGCGGCGGAGATGGAGCAGAAGAGGTGGTTGCCCTCGAGGAACGGAGCGTCAGGGTCCGCGACGAGCTCCAGGTGATGGGCGCCCTCCCCGTCGACCGCATCCGGGTCGATCACGAGGTAGAGCATCACCGCGCCCCAGCCCTCCTCGACCGCGCCGGCGAGCTCGAGGAGGCGCGGCTCGACGTCCGCATCGTCCGGCAACAGCGCTTGCACGTTCTGCGGGAGGAGGTTCGCGACCACGGTCTCGGCCCGCAGGGTCCCGCGCCGGCTCTCGATCTCCCAGGCACCGCCCCGACGCCTCAGGGACTTCACCCGGTCGGTCATGCGGACGCGCCCACCGAGCCCCTCGATCGCGCCGGCCAGCCCCCAGGCGAGCTCGCCGATGCCCCCGCGCACGTGGCCGGTGCCGCGGAAGTAGTAGTCCATGGTCGCCATCGCGAACGGCGCCTCGGCCTCGGCCGCGCTGGTCTGCACGGTGATCTGACTGACCGCGTCCAGGAAGAGCGACAGCTCGCGGAGGTCCCCCAGCCCGTGCGCGTCCACCAGCGCGCGCAGCGGCTTGCCCACCCAGGGCAGCAGCGGGAGATACCGCGGCGCGCGCGCGAGGTGGCGCCAGAGCCCACCGAACCCGAAGGGCGGGAGGAGCCCGGGGTCCGAGAAGAGCGACCAGAGCGCGTCCGCGCAGCGACCCTGCGTCTCGAAGAAGGCGCGCACGGCGTCCCCGCGCTCTCCCGCGCGCGACGCGAGCGTCTCGACCCAGGCCGCGCGGTCGGCGGGCACGGCGAGCTCCAGCCCCGGCGCGCGCAGGGTGACCACGGGGTCGAGGAAGTCCACCCTGACGTCGAGCCCGTGGCGCGCGATCCAGTCCGCGAAGAGCTGCCCCTCACCGAAGCCGCTGAAGAGCGTCGCGCCGGACTCGAAGCGGCAGCCGCGCCGCCGGTAGGTGCTCGCGCAGCCTCCCGGGTAGGAGAGGGTCTCGAGCAGGGCGACGTCGGCGCCGCGCTCGGCCAGCGACAGGGCCGCGCCGAGGCCCCCGAACCCAGCCCCGATGACGGCGACGTCGACGCGCTCCACGACTGAAGACTGGGGCCAGGCCGCCGCGCGAGCCACGATCAGGGCGTCGCGGTGAGCACCCCGAGGATGTGGGTCTCCGCGACGGCCGGCGCGAAGTGCGCCTCTCGGATGGCCCGGTACGCCTCGTCTCCGAAGAAGCGATCCAGCGCCGCCTCGTCGGGGAACTCGAGCGTGAAGAGCCGGTTGATGCGCTTGCCCGACGGGCGCAGCACCTCCGACACGCGCACGTCCACGCCGAAGGATCCGCCCTCGCGCTCGAGCAGCGGGGCCATGAGCCGGCGGTACTCCGCGTAGCTGGATTCATCGGTGACGTGAAGACCCACCAGACGCACGATCGTCATGCGCCGCATCTAGAGCCCACCCTCACGAAGTCGAGCCCTCACACGCGCACTTGCCCCACCACGCCGACGGTCGGCTATCCTCCGCGCCATGCTCTGCGCCCAGTGCGGTCACGCGAATCCTCCCCACGCTCAGGCTTGCGAGCGGTGCGGAACCTCTCTCGCCCGTGAGACGGCGCCGGGGCACGGCACTCCGAGCCAGTTCCCGGCCACCGCGGCGCACCCACAGGGTCTGGGATCGCAGCCGCCCCCCGCGATGGGCGCGCCCCCCTCGCAGCCGCCCCCGAGCTTCAGCCACCCCGGGAGCCAGCCGGGCGGGCAAGGGCAGTTCTCGTCGCCTCCGTCCCAGCCGCCGCCCGGCGGGGGCTTCCAGCAGCCGGCGCAGCCGCCTCAACCCGCGCAGACCCCGCCTCCGAAGAAGAAGAAGGGCGGCCTGGGGCTGATCCTCCTCGTCCTCGTGTTCTTCCTCTTCGCGGGGGCCGGTGGCGCCGCGGCCGCCTACTTCTTCTGGTGGGTTCCGTCGCAGCAGAGCGACGCGGTGGCCGACGCGCAGGACGCCATCGACGACGCGCAGGCGGCGGCCGATCAGGCGGTGGCCGACGCCCAGGAGCAGGCCGCGCAGGTCACGCCCGAGGAGGTCAGCCCCCCGGCGACCGAGGAGGCGCCGGCGGAGCAGGCGGTGGAAGAAGCCCCCGCTGAGGAAGCGGTCGAGGAGACCCCGGCCGAGGAAGCGCCGGCCGAGGAGGCGGTGGAAGAGGCCCCCGTCGAGGAGGCCCCCGTCGAGGAGGCTCCCGCCGAGGAAGCCCCCGTCGAGCAGGCCGCGGCGGCGGAGACGACCCGACGCGGTCGGCAGCGTCCGCGCCAGACCTACGAGGCCCAGGTCCGCTCCGCGGTGCGCGCGGCGGCCCAGCAGTGCTTCCAGCAGAGCGGCGCGCACGGCGCGGTGAGCGTCCAGATCTCCGTCGCGCACGACGGCCGGATCACGACCTCGCGCGTCGTGAACAACACCACCGGCAACACCGCGGTCGCCCGCTGCATCTCGGGCGCGCTCATCTCCCGCCGCGTCGGCAGCTCCGGTCCGGCCGGCGGCGGCACGGTCACCGTCTCGTTCTCCGGCTGAGCACTCTGCGCGATACTTCGGGGTCGTCGAGCGCCGCTGATACCGTGGCCGGCGAATGCGTCCGTCCGTCGGCTACCTGCTCTTCGCGCTCGTCGCGCTCTCGTCCGGGTGTCGAGAGACCGAGCCGCCGTCGCGCGTCGACGCGGGCCTTCGCGCGGTGGACGCCGGCGTGGCCGAGGACGCGGGGCCGCCGCCGGACGCGGGGTGGGTGCCGGACGCGGGACCGCCGCCGCCCCGCGATCCCGCCGAGACCCTCGGGGCCGAGATCCGCGGACTCCAGGCGCTCCTCGCGGGGCAGCTGCCGGCCGATCTGGATCCGCAGACGCTGTTCGAAGTCGACCTGCTCGACGACGCGGCGCGCCTGAGCCGCGTGGAGGCGCTGCGAGCCTCCATCGCCGCGGGCGAGGCGCCTGCACCGGTCCCGGACGCGGGCCTCCTCGCGCTCCCGGACGCCGCCCCTCCGGACGGCGCGCTCACGGACGCGGCTGTCGCGGCGGGCGATGAAACGAACGTCGTGCCGGCCGCGGACGCCGGCGACGCAGGGATCGGCGACGCCGGCCCCACGCCCGACGCCGGCCTCGCGACGACGGAGCCGGAGGATGTCGCCGAAGGAGAGGCGCTGACCGCGCTTCGCCTGCAGCGGGATCGTCTGCGCCTCCAATTCCTCACCCTGCCCTCCGAGGAGCGCGCGGCGGTCTTCGACGCGGTCCGCACGCGCCGGCGGATCTCGGCCGAGCAGGAGGCCTCGCGGGCCGAAGAGCAGCGCGCCGACGAGGAGGCGCTGCGTGCGTCGGCGGCGCGGCGGGAGGCGCTGGATCGGGCGGCCGTCACGGTCTCGGCGATCGAGCGGGATCTGCTGGCCGAGCGGGCGCGCGTGGAGACCGCGCGCGAGGAGCTCGCGCAGTGGCAGGCCCGGCTCGCCCGCGAGCGTCAGGCGGTGGCTCTCCGGAGCGCAGAGCGACTCCAGCACGTGCACACGCTCGACCGCGCGCTCTCGAGAGGCCGCCTCGACGAAGACGACGCGGACGACCGCTACCACGAGCTGGTGCTCCTGCTGCGCCGCGACCGTTGGCGGCTCGACCAGGCGCTCGACGCGATCGGGACCCCGTCCGCGGCGCCGACCTACGAGCCGGCCATCGACCTCGGCGAGCCGATCTACCACGGGTTCGAGGCCCGCGAGCGTCTCCGCGAGGCCATCGACGCGCTCGAGGCGCACGCGCTCGAGGCGGAGGAGACCGAGCGCAGGGTCCGCTGGGAGCGGGCGAGCCGGATCGCCGAGGACGTGCGGCAGCTGGACGAGCTGCGCATCCGACTCCTGCCGCGCATGTCGCGGCGCACGCGGGAGACCATGCTCGGCCTCGGCCCGGAGGGCCGCGCGCAGCTCGGTCGCGAGCTCAACCAGATCCGGTTGATGGGTCGCTTCTGGGGCCTGCGCACCTGGCACGACCTCCCGCAGATCCCGGCCCAGATCGGCGCCATGCTCGCGCTCTCGAGCACCCGGACGGAGCTGCTCCTGCTCTTCGCGATCGGCGCGCTGATCGTCGTGACCTGGCGGCGCAAGGAGGCGCTGACGGAGCGCCTGCGCAAGGCGCTGCACGCGCGCACTCAGCAACGTCAGTGGACGGCGCTCGTCCGACCCTTCTGGGTCGTGATCGGCCCGCTCATCGCCCCGCTGATCGTGGTGGTGCTGCTCCACGTCGTCTTCGGCGTGCTCGACGGCCTGACCGACTCGATGTTCGTCGACGGGCTGCGTGTCGTCGTGCTCGGCTTCGCGTGGCTCATCGTGGCCATCACCGCGACGGCGCGGCTCTTCGTCTCGCGCCTCCGCCACGGCGCCGGGCGGGCCGTGCTCTCGCGCCGCATCTTCACCTCGGTCCGCATGGTGCTCGGCTTCGCCTTCGTGGCGGTGACGATCCTCCGGCTGAGCGAGCTGCTGGTCGGACGCGGCTACCTCTACACGATCGTCGTCGACCTCGCGTGGCTCGGCGTGATCCCGCTGTTCGCGATCCTCGTGCACCGCTGGGCCGACGACGTGGTGAACGCGCACGCGGACCGTTACCCGGAGGGCTTCGTCGCCACCCGGCTGACCGACCCGCCCTCGCGGCTGCGGCGCTACATCCTGACCCCGCCCGCCGCGGCGCAGCTCGCCTACGTGGGGGCGACGACGGCGTTCAAGGAGCTGGCGCTGCGCTTCGAGCAGTCGCGCCGCGCGTTCGCGTTCCTCTTCCGTCGGCGTCTCGAGAAGCAGGGCGAAGGAGCGCGGCCCGAGAAGGAGATCAGCGATCTGCCCGAGGACATCCGCGAGGCCTTCGAGGAGGTCCCCGGCGAGTCCGAGCTCGAGATCGGCCACTTCCCCGAGCTCGACCAGATCGCGGGTCAGATCGCCGCGTGGAGCGACGGCGCGCCGGGCTTCGCGGTCGCGCTGATCGGCGAGCGCGGGATCGGCAAGACCACGTGGATGCGTCAGCTCGCGGCCAGGACCGAGATCGCGGCCGAGATCATCGACGTCCCCGACGGCCTCACCGAGCCAGAGCAGGTCACGCGGTGGGCGAGCGAGGTGCTCGGCGTCGACACCTGCGCGACGGTGGACGAGCTGGACACCAAGGTGAAGGAGGCCACGGCGAAGCGCCTCGTGCTCCTCGACCACTGTCAAAACTTCGTGCTGCGTGCGATCGGAGGCATGCGCGCGCTCGAGACGATGGTGGAGATCACCGCGCGCACGTCGGCCAACATCGTCTGGGTCTGCGCCTTCTCCCGCTACACCTGGCTCTACCTGGAGCGCGCGCGCCAAGCGCAGGATCTCTTCAGCGCGCGCGTCGAGCTCGGCGCGTGGCCGGAGGAGAAGATCGCCGCGCTGATCCGCAAGCGCATGGAGACGCTGAACCGTCAGGCGTCCTTCCGCGACCTCGTCGTCGACCGGCTCGCGGGCAGCGCGCTCGAGGACGCGGTGCTCCGCACGGAGAGCGAGTACCTGCGGCTCCTCTGGGATTACTCGGTCGGCAACCCGCGCGTCGCCATGCACTACTGGAAGCACTCGCTCTCGGTGGACGACGAGAAGCTCCGGGTGCAGCTCTTCCGCGCGCCCGAGGTGGAGGCCCTCGAGGAGCTGCACGAGCAGAGCCGCTTCCTGCTCGCCGCCGTCGCGCTCCACGAGAACGTGACGGAGGAAGAGGCGGCGCTGACCACCGGCATCGATCGCCGTCAGTGCGCGGCCATCCTCGCCTTCCTCGCGGGCCGCCGCTACGTCGAGTGCGACGCCAACGGGGCCTGGCGCATCACCACCCACTGGTACCGCGCGATCATCCGCTACCTGCGCCGCAAGCGGCTGCTCTTCGACTGAGGGAGCCCATGGAAGATCCCAGCATTCTCCAGTTCTTTCGGCCCCAGGGGCTCTTCCCCGCCGTGGTCGTGCTCGGCGTCGCGTGGTTCCTGGCGCGCCTGACCGAGGGCGCGTTCGAGCGGGCGGGCACGCGCTTCACCGAGTACCGCCTCACCCTGAACCAGACCAAGGCCATCATCCGCCTGGTGCTCTGGCTCGGGGGCATGGCGGCGGCCATCTCGCTCGTCTTCCAGCTCTCGGACGAAGCGCTCCTCGCCCTCGGCGGCACGCTCGCGGTGGCCATCGGCATCGCGCTCCGCGATCTGGTCGCGTCGATCATCGCCGGCGTCACCATCCTCATCGACAAGCCCTTTCAGGTCGGCGATCGCATCAGCTACGGCGGCGTCTACGGCGAGGTCGTGGAGATCGGCCTGCGCGCGGTGCGGCTCGTCACCCTGGACGACAACCTGGTCACGATCCCGAACAACAAGTTCCTCACCGACATCGTCGCGAGCGGCAACGCGGGCGAGCTCGACATGCTGGTGCAGATGGACTTCTTCATCGGCATCGAGCAGTCGATCCCGCTCGCGAAAGCCATCGTGGCCGAGGCGCTCGCGTCGAGCCGCTTCACGTACCTGAAGAAGCCGTGGAACATCGTCATCAGCGAGGTGCAGCAGAACGACTTCGTGGCGGTGCGTCTGCGCGCGAAGGTCTACGTGCTCGACATCCGCTACGAGAAGGCCCTCGAGACCGACGTGACCGAGCGCGTGCTGACCGCCTTCCGCGAGCAAGGCGTCGGCGCGCCGGCCATCCTGCACCGCGCCGTGGCCTGAGCCGTGACGTACGCGAAGAGCGCCTGGCTCTTCGGCCGCGGGCTGGGGCTCGTCTTCCTGGTCGCGTTCGTCTCGTGGCACGCGCAGCAGGCCGGGTTGATCGGGGAGCGCGGGATCACGCCCGCGACCGAGCTGATGGGCGCCCTCGAAGCGCGGGGGATGGGCTACCTGGACGTGCCCACCTTCGCGTGGCTCTTCGGCGCGAGCGACGGCGCTCTCCACGCCATCTGCGTCCTCGGGGAGCTGGCCTCGGTCGCGCTGCTCGTCGGCGCGCTGCCCGGGCCGATGGCGCTGCTCGCCACCCTGCTCTACCTCTCGCTCCGCGTCATCGGCGGACCGTTCATGGCGTTCCAGTGGGACATCCTGCTGGTCGAGACGGGCTGGGTCGCGGCGCTCTTCCTGCCGTGGCGAGCGTTCGACGGGCCGAAGGCGCTGACCGAGCCGCCGCCCCTAGCGCGCTGGGCGCTCTACGCGCTCGCCTTCCGACTGATGTTCCTGAGCGGCGCGGTGAAGCTGATGAGCGGCGACCCCGCGTGGAGCGACCTGCGCGCGCTCGACTACCACTACTGGACCCAGCCGCTCCCGGGGCCGCTCTCGTGGTTCGTCCACCAGCTCCCGAGCTGGGTGCACGAGGCGAGCGTGCTGACGACCTTCCTGGTGGAGCTAGTCTTGCCATGGCTCATCGTCGCCGCGGGGCTCGAGCGCGTCATCGATCGGCTCGTGAAGCGGCGTGTCTCGGAGGTGCGTCGGCGTGTTCAGACCTGGCTGCTCCGCGCGCCCGGCCTGGGCTTCATCGCGCTGATGATCCTCATCGCGCTGACCGGCCACTACGGCTTCTTCAACCTGCTGACGATCGTCATCGCCCTGCCGCTGCTCGACGACGCCCTGCTCGAGCGCGTGCCGGTCTCCGGAGACGCGCGGCGTGCGCGCCTCGAGCGCTGGATCCCCGACGCGCTCGCGACGATCCCGCTCACGCTCGGCGCGCTCGCGCTCCTCGTGGGCCTCGGCGCGCCGCTGCCCGAGTGGTCCCACGGTGCCCTCGCGAAGGCGCGCCGCTTTCACCTCACGAGCACCTACGGGCTCTTCGCCGTCATGACGACCACGCGCCGGGAGATCGAGCTCGAGGGCAGCCTCGACGGTGAGACCTGGCGCGCCTACCGCTTCGCCCACAAGCCCGGCGACCCGCGCGCCCTCCCGGGCTGGAGCGCCCCGCACATGCCGCGACTCGACTGGCAGATGTGGTTCGCCGCGCTGGGCGAGCACCGCGACAGCCCGTGGCTACGGCGCCTGATGAATCGCCTGCTCGAGGCCGAGCCGACCGTGCTCGCCCTCTTCGCCGAGGATCCCTTCGACGGCCAGGCGCCGCGCTACGTGCGCGCTCGCGTCTCCGCGTACCGCTTCGGCGACTGGGACCTTCTGATGGAGACTGGCCAGTGGTGGGAGGTCGAGCCCCTCGGCCCCTACGCCCCTACGCTCACGCGCCCCCGATGAGAGCGTCAGCGCTTCTCGACGCGCGGATCGTCCTCGAGCATCTCGACGAGCGCCTCGCGGACGAACGCGCGCTCGAAGCTCTGCACGACGAGCATGCGTTCGACGTCGAGGATGTCCTCGGGTCTGAAGAACAACATCTCCAGCTCGCGCCTCAGCGTCTCGACGACCGCGGGGACGCTGTCGTCGGTCATCGCCCCATCAGCCGTTGCCAGAGCGCGAGTGACTCCGCCGACCGCGGCGTAGCGCTCCGGATCGCCTCCGCGTCCGGTCGGGTGACGCACGATCGAGTCGGTGAGCGCGCAGAGCTCCATGAAGCGCGCCAGCCGCTCGCTCGGCGTCATCGCGCGATAGCGCTCCGTGTCGTCCTCCGCCGAGAGGGCTAGCCGCCTGGGATCGAGCACGGGGGGATCATAGCGCCGAACGGTGCACGGCGACGGCCCGAGCGCGGCTCGGAGGGGTCGAAAAAAATGTCGTCGCGGCGCGAAGGATCCGGCGCGCGCGGACATGCATCGACGGTGCAAGAGCCCTCGGAGTACCCATGACGCACACCTGGATCCGGTCGATGTCCGCCTCGGCGGCCCTCGCGCTCGCGCTGAGCGCCTCCCCCGCCGTCGCGCAGTACGAGCGAACGTTCGAGGCAGGGAGCCTCATCATCCCCATGGACGTGTCCTACCAGGACACGGGCATGCTGCAGGCCTACGGGCTCGTGTTTCAGCTGCTCGCCCACGACATCACCGTCTACTGGGTGATCGACGACGAGAAGGTCTGGCACGATGCCCCCTGCGACACGCCCGGCGACGAGTGCGCGTGGGACTGCGCCGAGGAGGGCTCGGGCGACAAGTGCCCCTTCCCCACCGCCAGCCCCGACTTCTACGTCGGCGCGACGGTCCTCTGGGACGGAGACGGCGCGATGCGCCCGGGCGACACGATCATGCGTCACGGCTACCGCGGCGGCCCGTTCGTCGTCGCGGCGGCCCAGGCGGAGGCGGCCCGCGCCATCGTCGACGCGTGGAACGACCAGGCGGCGTGGGAGGCGAACCCCTGGGCCCGCCGCACCGTGTTCGAGGTGGTGAGCGTGCACGAGGCGAGCGCCGCGTTCGGCGGCTTCGTGCGCCGCGAGATGATCGAGGCGCCGACCATCGCCGTCTTCTCGGACGGCAACGAGAACATCGCCACCGGCTACCTCCGCGCCGCGGGCATCCCGCAGTCGAACGGCCTCGAGTTCCCGGACGGGCGATGCGGCGACGGCGACTGCGGACCCGGTACCGACAACCCCGACATGCTCACCGTGCAGTCGGTCATGGGCGACATGGGCACCTGCGAGAGCCCCAACTTCGACCACCGCAACGGCGCCCTCTTCCGCGAGGACGGCACGCCGGCCTACTGCCAGATCATGAGCATGCACTGGGGCGTCAACGACCGGGAGCGCGTCGAGTGCGACGGCGGCAACTGCCCCAACACGCAGGCCGAGTGCGCGGGCGAGACCTTCACCTTCCATGGCCACGAGGTCGTGGCCGAGGTGCGCGAGTTCCTGTCGTTCCCGACCCACTTCTTCGCCGAGTGTCAGGCCGTCAACGCCTACGAGAACACGGTGCCCAACCCGGACTGGCCGTACCTCGACGACGAGGGCCGCAACGGACACTTCCTGACGACGACCGGGACGCCGCCGGACTGCCCCTGCGACGCCACCGACGGGCACAGCTACGAGTGCGTGGAGGGGGGCTGTGGCGGCCGCGACTGCTGCCTGCCCTCGAACGACAAGGAGCGGGGCGCGGGCTTCATGATCGCCGACGCGCCCAACTCGGATCGCCTCCAGCTCCTCAACCCACAGGTCGCCTACAACCAGCTCGACGGCGCGTTCCGGACCGTCGGCGGCAGCGAGCCCGCGTTCAACCTCAGCTCGTTCCTCGGCACCCGTTACCACAACGACCACTCCGTCACCTTCATCACCGGCCCCGACGGCCCGGGCGATCAGGACGTGTGGATGACGGGTTTCCTCGACGGCGACTGCGACATCATCGGCTACGACGAGTTCGCCGAGCCCGGCGAGTGCGCGCTCGGCAAGGTCAGCTACCTGGGCGGGCACAGCTACTCGACCGGCACGCCGATCAGCGGCAGCTGGAGCACGCAAGGCACGCGGCTCTTCCTCAACTCGCTCTTCGAGGCGGACTGCGTGACCGGCGGCCTCGCCATGGGCCCGAGGGACCGTGACGGCGACGGCGCGCACGACGGCGTCGACGCCTTCCCGGACGACCCCACTCGCTGCGGCGACACCGACATGGACGGCTGCGACGACTGCGCCCGCGGCCGCTTCGATCCCGCCAACGACTGCGAACCGATCGACACCGGCGCGGGCAGCCTCGACGCCGGCTCGACGTCGACGGACGGCGGGACGCGTGACCCCGGAAGCGAGACCGGCGGCTGCGGCTGTCGCGCGACCGGCGCCTCGAGCCGCGCCCCGCTGACCGCGCTCCTCGTCGGCCTCGGCCTGTTCTACCGACGGCGCCGAACGAGCACACCGTCCGCGTAGAGGGAGTAGGGGACGGTGTTCGGTTGTTAAGTTGTGCTATGCAACTCTTGCGTATCCCCATGTGTAGGTACGCAAAGTTTCCGACCAGAAGTTAACAACCGAACACCGTCCCCATAGCTCAGTCCCCATAGCTCAGTTCGGGGACTCGGCGTTCGCGCGCTGGAAGGCCCGGGTGGCGCGGGCGGAGAGCTCGGAGTCGGCCTCCTGCTCGCCGATCTGACGAAGGACCCGCACGGCCGAGTCGTGAACCCAGTACTCCAGCTGGTCGATCAACGCGGCCCTCTCGTCCCGCTCGCGGTCCCGAACGCGCGCCCATACGTCCTCGGGGCCCGCGACGCGAACGAGCGCCTCGAGCGCGGAGTGACGGACGCTCTCGCAAGGGTCGTCGAGCAGCTCCAGCAACGGCGCCAGCACCTGCTCCCCCCTGAAGTTGCCGAAGAGCCAGCAGACGCAGCCGCGCACTCGGTCATCCGAGTGGCGCGCGAAGGACAGGAGCTTCTTCGCTTCGAGGCGGTGAGCGACGCGCTCGAGAGGCAGGTCCAACGACCGCAGCGCCTCCAGCACGGAGGCCGCGTCGCTCGGGCCCGAGTGGGCTCGCTGAACCCCGAGGTTGAACGCCGCCCTGCATCGACGGAAGACGTCGGGGCTGCCGGACGGGAGGCACAGCTGGCAGACGCACTGGTACTTGTGATCGGAGTCCGGGGTCTCGACCCAGCCGACGTCCTGCCGGATGTCGCGGACCGCGACGATCTCCCGCGCAGCCACCCGGCGGCAGACGACGATCTCCTGCCCCCAGGGGGCGCCGCGAATGGTCGAGACCGCCTCCCCTGCGCGCCGGCGGTCCTTCTTCGGTCCGTAGCGCCCGACGAGGACCACTTCGTCGTCGGGAACGCGGAAGTGAACCGCGATCAATCGGCCCCTTTGCCCGCGGCGCAGCTCACGGACCCACTGATGCGTCGCCGCGAAGTCCTCGAGCACCGGCATCGCGAAGATGACCTCGGGCTCGTCGATGTCACCCGCGCCGCTCACGTCGAAGGAGCGAGGGTGTCCCCGAAGACCGGAGCGCTCGATGCGTCGCCGCAGGGACTCGGGCGCGAGATGTAGCAAGCGAACCATCGGGAAATCCTAGCAGCTGGCTTGCGGGAGTAGAGGCCGTCACCCGGCCCCTCTGCACGGGCTACTGCACCGCATGAGCGTCACCTCCACCGAGCCGGTGGGCGGTCTGCTGCGGCTCGGCTCCTCGCCCTCCCCATGCGGGACGACCTCACCCGCCGGCTCGCGTGATCACCCTGGTACCGTCTACGTGTGAGCATCCCCAAGACGGGCAGCCGTCGTGTGAAGGTCGATGGTGTCGAGTACCTTTGGCGAGTGCGGAAGCAGCCGACGCACAGTCAGGCGCTCGCCGAGACCCGCATGACCCTCGCCGTACAGGCAGCGGCCGGACGATCCGTATTGGTCGTCGACCTCGGTGTCACTCGACCGGATAACTGGTTGCGGCCACACCAGACTCAGCTCAGGCCGCGTATGGTTCGAGAGATGATCCGGACAGCGCTCGAAGGCGGGTGGCTCCCGGAATCGGACACCGGATTCTCGCTTCGCTACCCGATCATCATGGATGTTTGAGGCATGGAGCGGCGAGCGCGGCAACGAACCAGCTGAGTCGACTCCGTGGCAGGGGTCGCTCGACGCCTTCAGCGGAGTCAAACGGAATGGCGCGGCGCTCGGAGTCTGGGACACTCCCGCCGTGAACGGCTTCGCCACGCTCCCCTTCGACGAGCAGCTGGCCCTGGTCGCCCGCGCAGCGCGGGAGCCGGGGGCGGCGGAGGCGTTGCTGCGCGAGGCGGGGGCGCTGCCGGACTCGGAGCCGTTGGCGCGCCTGGTGGACGCGCTCGCGGAGGCGGGGCGCGTGGACGAGGCGCTGCGGGCGACGCTGGCCGAGGTGCTCGAGCGGCTGCCGGATCCGGCGCTGCAGCAGCTGCTCGAGGAGCCCGGCGCCGCGGCCGCGCCGCTGCTCGAGGGGCTCGCGTTCGACGCGCTCCGGACCTGGCCGATCACCCGACCGAGCGCGCTCGCGTTCCTGGTCCGGTGGCTGCGCCGACGCGATCCGGCGGCGCACGCGCGGCTGATGGAGGAGGCGGAGGCGGCGACCGACGGGCCCCCGACGGAGGGGCGCTGGCTGCTCTTCGTGTCGGGCGCACGGCTGGCCGCGCTGAAGGAGGATCCCGGCTGGGGACCCCGCGTGGTCGAGACGGTGCGCCTCGCGGTGGACGCGCTCGCCCGCGCGCCGAAGTCGATCTCCCAGGCCAACGCCGAGACGCTGCTCGCGCGGCGCGTGTACGCGGACCCGGGGCACTTCCTCTTCGAGCTGCTCCAGAACGCCGACGACGCAGGCGCCACCGAGTGGTCGGCGCGGGTCGAGGCGGACCGGGCCGTCATCGCCAACGACGGCGCGCCGTTCTCGTTCCTCGATCTGGTCGGCGTGCTCTCGATCGGGCTGACGACGAAGGCGGCGCAGCAGATCGGCTTCTTCGGCGTCGGCTTCAAGAGCGTCTACGAGGTGTGCGAGCGCCCGCGCATCCACTCCGGGGCGTTCGACGTGGAGATCGCGCACGTCTCGATCCCGCGCGTGCTCGCCGCGCGGCCGACCGACATGGACGCGGGGAGCACGGCCCTCGTCCTGCCCTTCACGGCCGCGGTCGACGCGGGCGCGCTCTTCCGGCGCGCGCTCGCCATCCCGCCGGAGACGCTGCTGACCTTGCCGCACCTGGAGCGGATCGAGCTGACCGGCCCGGACGGCGCGCGCGTGCGGTGGCGCCAGCGCGTGGAGCGAGGCTTGACTGTCCTGTCCGACCGGGCGCTCACCGAAGGGACGCCTCGACGGTTCCGGATCACCGAGCGGCGCGTGTCCTTCGAGGGCGAGCGCGAGGAGGGCCGCGCCCGCGAGAGCCGCGTGCTCGTCGCGGTGTCGGTCGACGACGACGGCGCGCCGCGGCCGCTCTCGGGGCCGACGCTCTTCGCGTTCCTGCCCACGGCCGAGCGCACGGGCCTGCGGGTGCTCGTGCACGCGCGCTTCGACGTGACCGTGGACCGCGAGCGCGTCGAGCGAGGCTCGGCGTGGAACGACGCGCTCCTCGACGCGGCGGGCCACGCGATCGCCGACGCCGCGCTCGAGCTGGTGTCGGACGGCCACGATCCGCTCGCGATCCTCTCCGCGCCGGACGACGCGGCGCCCGCGGTGGCCACGCTGATGGCCGCGACCCGGTTCCGTCTCCACGACGCGCCCTGCTTGCCCGCGGCGGACGGAAGCTGGATCTCCCCGACCCGCGCTCGGATCGTGGCGCCCTCGCTCGCGCGCGCGCTCGCCGCGCTGGATCTGGGCGACGACCCCGGCTCGCCCGCGCGCGCGCTCGCGCCGCTCGATCCCCGCGAGCTCGACGTGGCTCGCTGGCTCGGCGCGCGGCCCCTCTCGGACGCGGCGCTGGTGGAGCGCCTCGGCGCGCACCTCGAGGCCGGCGCCCCGCCGCCCGCCTGGCTCGCGGGGTCCGGTCGCGCGGCGATCCTCCAGGCACTGGCCGACGCGGCGGTGGACGACGCGGCGCTCCGCGCGCTGCCGCTCGTGCTCACCGCGGACGGGAAGCTGGTCCGCGCGGCCGACGCGCGGGTGGCCTCGACGGAGCTCGCCTCGCTCTACGCCGGGCTGGACGCGAACCGCCCGGTCGTGGCGCACGGCTCGGTGGACGCCTTGCCCGAGCGCCTGCGCGCGCGCCTCGCCATCGCCGCCTTCGATCCGGCGCGGCTCGTCGAAGACCTGCAAGAAGACATGCGATCGCAGCTGCTCGAGCGCGAGGCGCCGCTGCTCTCGGCGCTCGGCGCGCTGGAGACGACGGCGCTGGACAGGCTGCGCGACGTGCCGATCCTGCGCGACTCCACCGGCGCGCGACGTGCGTTGAAGGAAGGGCTGGTCGATCTCGCGCCGTGGCTCGACGCGCTCGCGCCGAGCCTCGCGCAGCTCGTGCCCGTGCTGGACCCGGAGCTGCGCCGAACACACCCGGCGCTCGTGGCCCGATGGGTCCCCGCGTTCGGGCTCGACGAGCTGGCCGACGCGCTCGACGCGGGGCTGCGCTTGAACCCGGAGCCGGCGCGCCAGCTCGCCTCCTTGCTCGACGCACGCGCGACGGAGCTGAGCCGCGGGCTCGCGCGCCGCCTCGCCGCACACCCGCTCTTCGACGACACGCACGGCGCGCTCCGCCCGCTACGGGGAGAGGGGCGCGCGCTCGTCGCCGACGACGCCTCGCTGCGAGAGGCCGTGCCCGCGTGGCCCTGGCTCGCCGATCCGGCGCGACCCTTCGTCGCGGCCGTGGAGCCGCCCCGCGTCGACGCCGCGTTCGTGGCCGGCGCGCTCGCGGGGGCGCTCACGCCGTCCGTCCCGCCCGACGCGCTGGCGCCGGTCTACGCCTGGCTCGCCGCCCGCGCCGACGCGCTCACCAACGCGCAGCTCGACGCGCTCGCGGTCGCGCCCGCCTTCCTGGATCGAGACGGCGTCGCTCGCCCCCTGAGCGCGCTCCGCCGCGGCGAGGCCAGCGACGCGGTCGACGCCTACTACGACGCCGCGGGCGGGCGCTGGATCGCGCACCCGGCCACGCTGCGCCTCGTCGACGCGCTCCGCTTCGGCGACCGGCTCCCCACGTCGGATCACGCGGCGCTGGTGTCGGATCTCGTCCGGGAGGGCGAGGCGCCGCCGATCGACGCGACGCTCGTCACCGCGGCGCTCACCGAGGCGGCCGAGCGCCTCCCGGCCAGCGCGCTCCGGCCTCTGCGCGGAGTCCGCCTCTTCCTGGACGAGACCGGCGCGGCCCGGACGCTCGGGAGCTGGGAGGACGCCGACGCCGAGACCGCTCACCGCCCGGGCCCCTTCCGCGCCGCGCTCCGCGCCGGGACGCTGCCGCTCCTGGCCGAGGCAGAGGAGACCCGCCTCCGCGCGCTGCTCGCCGCGATCGGTCCCGCGCCCGCGACCGCGCACGATCTCGCGCGCCGCGCCGACGAGCTGCTCGGGGATCGCGACGCGCTGCTCGCGGCGCTCGCCTCGGACCCGGGCGCGCTCGACGACGAGGATCGACGCGCGCTCTCCACGCTGCCCCTCCTGGAGTCGCGGTCCGGGACGCGACAGCCGGCCTTGGCGCTCGTGGATCCCGCGCCCTTCGAGCGCGCGCTCGGCGCGGATCGACTCGAGGCGCTGGGGCTCGGCGAGCGCTGGCTCTCGGACGCGAGCCGCCAGAGCTCGGGCGCCATCGGCCTCACGACCGGAGACGGAGCGCACCTGCTCGAGGAAAGCGTGTTGCCAGCGCTCAGCCCGGGCGCCGTCCTCGTCGAGCAGCCGGCTCCCTGGCGCGCGGTCGAGGATCTCTGGGCGTTGCGCGCGCTGCTGCACGAGCTGGGCGTGCCCACCGAGGACGCGCCCATCTGCCTCGACGCGCGCGGTCGGCTCGCGCGCGGCCCGCTCTGGACGACGAGCGACGCGGCACGGCGCGTGGCCGAGGGGCTGCCGGACGACGCGCCGCTGCGCGACCGGCTCGCGGATCCGACCTGGGCCGAGGGCGTCACCGACGCCGCGCTGCTGTCCGAGCTGCCCGCGCGGAAGCTCGCCGAGGCGCTCCGGGAGGCTTGCCCACAGGAGCGCCCGCGCGATGGGCACCCCGTCATCGCCGACGTGCCCGCGCTGCTCGCCTGGTTGAGAGAGGCGGCCGACGAGCTGCGCGCAGACGAAGCGGCGAAGGCCGCGCTCGGCAGCGCCGCGATCCTGCCGTCCCAGCGGCGGACCCTGCGCGCGCCGCGCGACCTGGTGCTCGACCCGAGCTTGCCCGACCTGGGGCTCGACTGGGGGCTCGCGCCCGAGGTGCCGCCCGACGTCGCGGGCTGGCTGGCCGAGACGTACGAGCTGGATCTGCGCGCGCGCCGCACGATCGTGGACGGGGTGCTCGACGGGATCGACGCCGCGGCGGAGGCGGACGATCCGGCGCGCGCGGCGGAGCTGGTGCGCTTCCTGGCGCGTACCCTCGGAGCCCCGCAGCTCGACGACGCCACGCTCGAGCAGCGCGCCCGGCGCTCGAAGACCCGCGCGCGGTTGAAGGTGCCGCTCGAGGGCGGCGCGTGGGACAAGCCGCGCTTCGCGTGGGCGCCCTCCGACGACGCGGCCGAGCACGCCGAGGCGTTCGTGGCCGACCTCCCACCGCGGATCGCGCTGCCCGGCCTCGACGCCCCCGCCCGCCGCCTGCTCGCCGCGTGTGGCGCCCGCGCCGATCTCGACGAGGACACGGTGGCGGCGCTCCTCGATGGCGATGGGATCCGGGACGGCGCCGCCGCGCGCCGGGCCCTCGCGCGTTACGTCGCGCTGCGCGCGCTCGCCGTGCCGGCCCGGGTGGAGACGTGGCGGCTGCGGCGGCGCGCGTGGGTGCCCGACCGCGAAGGCGCGCTGCGCGAGCCCGGCGCGCTGCTCTGGCCCGACACGCTGGCCGAGGCCCTCTTCGGCGACGAGCCGGCGCGCTTCCCGGACCCGCAGGTGACTTTCGACCTGCCGGACGAGGCGGCGGATCGGCTCGGCTTCGGACGGGCCGCCTCACTCTCGCTCGCCGAGTTGGCGCGTCACGTCGGCGACGCCGAGGCGAGCCCGGCCCTGCTCGACTGGCTGGAGGAGGGCCTGCGCGCGGATCGCTTGAGCGTGGTGGAGGTCCGCCGCGCGCTGCGGGGCCGGATCCGCGTGCGCGACGACGTCGGCATCCCGCGCCCCCCGCGAGAGCTGGCGCGCACGGACGCGGCGCGCCTCTTCGGGCGCTGGCGCGGCGACTTCGCGCTCGCGTCCGAGCTGCCGCGGCTCGCGCGCGCGCTCGAGATCCCCGACGCGCCCCACGCGCCGATGATTCTCGCGTTCGTGGAGGAGATGGGCGCCGCGCTGCCCGCGCTCTCGGACGAAGAGAAGGCGGAGCTCTCGCGCCGCCTGCCCGAGTGCTACGAGCGGCTGGGCGAGGAGGCGGAGGCCGGCAAGCAGGTACCCCTCGCGTCGGGCTCCGCGGTGGCCGCGATGTCGAGCGGGCGCGCGGTGGTCACGACGATCGGCGAGCCCGCGCTGCGCATGCTCGAGCCGCCCGGGCTCGCGGAGACCCTGTCGAGCGCGACGAGCGACGCGACGCTCGATCCGCTGCCCGGCTTCGACCGCAGCCCGGCCCTCGCGCGCCTGCTCTGGGCCGCAGGCGTGCCCGACCTGCTGACGGTCTTCGCGATCGAGGCGGTGACGCCGGGACCCGAGCGCGCCGACCTCGCGGCCGAAGCCGACGCGCTCCACGCGGCGCTCGGCGCGGTGCTCGGCGACGCGGTCGGCGGGCGCGCGCGGGTGGTCGACGGGCTGATCGCGCGGGGCAAGCTCGAGCTCAACGTGCCTGGAGACACTGCGCAGGGGGACTATCGCTCGGCCTCGCGCTCCGATGTCCAGACGGAGCTGGCGGCCGCGGTGCACGAGGGAACGCTCTGGTTGACGCCCGAAGCGCTGCGCGCCCCGGTCCTGATCGCGCCTGCCCTGGCCCGTGACCCCGAGCGGCGCGCCGCGACCGCGCGGTGGCTCGCGGCGGGGGACTGGGCGCGGGCGCCGAAGCGGGTGACGCGCGCGGTCGAGCCCGAGACCGAGCCGAAGAAGGCCAGCCTGTGGGAGCGGATCGGGCGCGTCTTCTCCGGTGAAGCGCGCGAGCGGCCCTCGAAGCCGAAGCGCCGCGAGCGTGACGCCAGCGCGAAGACCGGGGAGGGCTTCTTCCGGCCCCAGGCCGAGGTCGAGTCCCAGCTCGAGCGGACCGACGGCTGGCTCGAGGACCGCCGCGTGGCGCCCGACTTCGGCTTCGCGTTCACGCCCCCGAGGCTGCCCGCGCCCTGGCTCTACGCGCCCAAGCTCGTCGCCACCCGCTTCGACGCCCGCGGTCAGCGCTGGCGCTCGGCCGCGGTTCTGCGCCCCGAGCCGCGCGGCGACGCGGGGCAGCTCTCGATGCGCGGGCGCCTCCCGAAGGGCGACGCGCTGATCCCCGTCCCGCTCTACGGCCGCCTCGACGAGGTGCGGGTGGAGGGCGGCGACGCGACCACGGTGGCGGGCCCGAGCGGCGGCACCGTCCTGCGGCTCGAGCGCGCGGGCGAGGTCCGCCTCCGGATGACGCTCGGCGCGATCCCGGACCTCGACGCCGCGCGGACGTCGAGCACCCCCGAGGCGCTCGAGCGCTTCGTGCCGGACGACGAGCTGCCCGAGGAGGTGCTCGAGTTCATGGCCGACCTCGACGCGGCCGACGCTCCGATGGTCGTCGCGCTCGCCATCCGCGACTTCGTGCGCGCGCGCTACCGCTACGACCCGAGCTATCTGGAGGACGCGGCGGTGGGCCGCTGGCTCGCGAAGATCACCCGCGGCCGCGCCCAGGCGCACGTGGCCGCGCTGCACGCGGGGGGCGACGCGCGCCACCTGGGGGCCGGCGTCTGCTACGAGCTCAACGTGCTCGCGTGCGAGCTGATGCGCCGCGCGGCCATCCCCGCCGCGATCGCGACCGGCTGGGTGCTCGACGGCGGCGCGCTCTCGGAGCCCGATCACCTCTGGGCCATCGCGCTCCTCGAGGACGCGTCGGGCGCGCCGGTGTGGGTCCCGATCGACGCCAGCACCACCGCCACGGGCCGTCCCCTGCGCGTGCCGACGCGGCCGGCCGGGCGCTTCAAGCCACCGAGCGAGAAGGCGGCCCGCGCGCCGAAGACGACGAAGTGGGACCTGGACCTGGGTCGGGGAGCGGGCCGCGGCGGCTCGGGAGGGCGTCCGGACCGGCCCAGGAAGACCAAGCGGCGCGCGCCGCCGCGGGCCGAGCTCCGCCGGCTGGTCCGCCACCTCGAGCGCGTCACGAAGCGCGAGGTCGAGCCGGACGAGCTCGAGGCGCTCGAGGCGGCGCTGTCGAACCCGCGCGACGCCAAGCGATTGCTCGAGCGGCTGCTGAAGTGATCAGCCGACGAACTGATCGAGGAACGCGTAGCTGTCCTGCCAGCAGCGCCGCGCGTTCTTCAGGAACGGGAAGGCGTGGAAGGCGTGCACCTCGCCTTCGTAGTAGCGGTCCTCCGCCACCGCGCCGTGATCGCGCAGCGCCTTGGCCAGCCGCCGCGTGTCGTCGAGGAGCGGATCCTTGGTGCCCACCGGGAGGAAGAAGGGCGGGAAGGGGCGATGCGGCGCCTCGCTCCGCTCGAGCCAGGTGAGCGGGTCGGCGAAGTCGATCTCCGGGCCGTGCGCGCGGTCGCCGAGGTAGCCGCGCTCGACCTCCTGGAGGCGATCCATGAGGAAACGCGAGAAGCGCTTCTTGCGCCGCGCGAAGCGCTCCACGTCGCTCACCTGGAAGATGCCGCACGCGGGCAGCACGGCCTTGGGCACCACCCCGGTCTCGAACACGCGCCGCGCGAACGGCTCCTCGCGCTCGTACAGGGTCGCGAGCGTGACGCTGGTGGCGAGGTTCGCGCCCGCCGACTCGCCCGCGATGACGAGCCGCTCGAGGTCGCCGCCGAAGCGCGCCGCGTGCGCGACCACCCACTCGAACGCGCGGCACGAGTCCTCGATCGCGGCGGGGAACGGGTGCGTGGGCGCCAGCCGGTAGCCGACGTTGAAGACCAGGTAGCCGCGCCGCGCGAAGGCCAGCCCCATCATCCAGTGCGTGTCCTTCGAGAGGATCCGGAAGCCGCCGCCGTGGATGTACATCACGACCGGGAGCGGGCCGTCGGCGTGCTTGGGCCGGTAGACGTCCAGTCGATGCTCGCGCCGGCGGCTCTCCTCCGCGTAGGCGAGGTCCCGGATCACCTCCACCCCGTGTCGCTCCGGCCGCGCCAGCGGGTGCAGCTGACCGAGGCGCGACGCGCCCTCGAAGAACCCGTTCACCAACGCGCCGCCCGCCCTGCGTCGCAGATGTTCTCGCTTCGCCACGGCGGGATTCTACCGCCTTCGCGCGGCGACCGCCCCGTGGGAGGTGGCTCGGCGCGTCCGCGCGGCGCGTGGCGGGGATGGGGGTACGCAAACATTGCGTACCACAAGTTAACAACCGAACACCGTCCCCTTTTCCTCGTTCGGGGAGGTCAGGTGGGGGCCCACGGCGGGGTGGCGAGGACGCGGCGCCAGAGGGAGCGCCAGGTGGGCCAGTCGTGTCGGCCCCGCACTCGCACCACGGCGTCGTCGGGCAGGGCGCGGGCGAGCAGGGCGTAGCGGTCGGCGCGCGGGTCGTCGGCGCCGTAGGCGAGGACGACGCGGCCGCGGCGCGCGGGGTCGAGGGTCTCGGCGCGCAGCCAGTCCCAGATCACGCGCGGCTCGCGGAAGTGGTGCAGCGGCGGAGAGAGGTCGCGCGCGCCCGTCCACGCGTGGAGCCCACCCGCGGCGCGGATCTCGTCCGCCACCGCCGCCTCTCGCGGCGGGACGCCGAGCAGGGGCGCGACGAGCACGACGCCGTCGACCATCCCGGGGTGCGCGCGCGCGGTGAGCATCGCGCCGTAGCCGCCGAGCGACACGCCGACGAGCCAGATCGAGCGGTAGCCTCGCCGGCGCGCGTCTCGCAATATGTCTTCCTCGACGCGCACCGCGATGTCCTGCGTGAGGTAGTACGTGAAGTGGGCGTCGACGAGCGTCACGTCACACGCGAGCCCCGCCTCGCGCGCGTCCTCGACGAAGCCCCGGCGCTCGAACGAGCGGGCGCCGTCCCCGATCCCCGGGAGCATGACGAGCAGGCAGCGCGACGACGACGCGCCAGGTCGATGTTCGGTCCGCAGCGTCGGGCGCATGGGGCGGATCACCGCGCAGCCGGCGAGCCAGACGAGCAGAGACACCGCGACGAGCGGTGCGCGAGCGGTGCATCCCATCGTCGAGATCAGCTGCTCCCCGGTCGATGCACTTCAAGTCTCGGCCAGCAAGTCGGTGGTGGCCGCCGCGAAGGTGGTCGTCGCGCTTCGCGCGTGACCGGGTCGGCCTGGCGCACCAATTCGCGCCGAAGGTGCGCCGTTCGCCGCCAAACGCGCCGCGCTTTGAATCCTTCGCGCAGCCTGGCGTAGATGCTGCTCGAAGGAGGTCACATGAGCAAAGTCGACATCGCACGTAACATGGCGCTCTTCGCGCTGACCCTCGCGCTGGGTGCCTGCGGAGGGATCCACCGCAGCTACCTCGTGGCCGACCGGCAGGACGCGGAGGGGCTGATCGACGCGATCGACCAGGTCTCCCGCGCTCGTGGCTACGAGACGAGGACGCGGGAGGGGCGCGTCGTCAAGCTCGTGTTCGATCGTGGGACGGGCTCACGGATGGCGTTCTCTCTGCGGCGGAACGGCGTCTTGCTGACCGTGAGCGTCGACGAGGAGCGCGTGGCGCCGTCCGACGTCGAGGCCGAGCTCGCGCGCGTCGAGGCCGCTGGACGGGAGCTGCTGGCGCTCGCGCGCGTGGAGGCGGCCGAGGTGGCCCGGGTGCAGGCGCTCCGAGCCGAGGAGGAGGCCGCGGCGGAGCGCGCCCGAGCTGCGCAGGCGCAGCAGGAGAGCGCCGACCGCGAGGCAGACGGCGCGCGGCTGCGTGCGTTCATGGACCAGAACCAGGCGCGACACGACGCCTTCCGCGCTCGGAACGATCCGCCCGCCGCATCCGCGGCGCCGACGCAGGCGCCCGGGCAGGGGGGTGGCGGAGCCGGGCACTGCTGCGTCAACGGCGCCTTCTATGCTTGTCCCGACCCCGCCGCGGTCGACCGCTGCGTGGGCGCGTTCACGCGCTGCCTCAGCGGCTGCGGTATGACCTGCGTCGAGGAGTGCATGCAGTCGTCCCCGCCGGATCCGTCGGGCTGCCGACGGGACAGCGCCCGAGACGGCGAGTGCTGAGTCCCCGCGCCTCCCGGCGGACACGGAGCTCGACCACACGCTGACGATCGGCGACGGGTCTCGGTGAGCCGCCCCCCGAGACGCGGGTCGCCGTTCCGAGGCTGGCGCGTCCGTCATCGAGTGCATGTACGAAGCGTGCACGACGACAGGAGGACGCCATGAGATCCGTCGCACGAAAGAGGCCCAGCTCGCGCCCCGAGGCGCTCGGTGACGCGCTCCGTTTCGGCCCGTACGAGGCCCGCATGGAGCTCGCCTCCGGGGGCATGGCGACCGTGTACCTGGCGCAGACGGCCGGGTCGGGGTCGCATGGCTCGAGCGGCCGCTTCGCCGCGGTGAAGGTGATCCACCCTCACCTGATGGGCGACGCCCAGTTCGCGGAGATGTTCGTGGACGAGGCCGAGATCGCCTCGCGCATCCGCCACCCGAACGTGTGCGGCGTGTACGACTTCGAGGTCGGGCCCGAGCTCGCCTACATGGCGATGGAGTACCTCGTCGGCGTCTCGATGGCGAAGCTCCAGCGTAAGCTCGCCGCGACGCGAGAGCGGGACCACGTGCGGGACGCGCGCATGATCTGTCGCGCGCTCGCCGACGCGTGCGAGGGGCTGCACGCGGCGCACGAGCTCACCGACGAGGACGGCGTGCCGCTCGACGTGGTGCACCGCGACGTCTCTCCGGGGAACGTGATGTTGACCTTCGACGGGGTGGCGAAGGTGGTCGACTTCGGCGTGGCCGCCGCGGCGCGCAAGCGGCATCGCACCCAGACCGGCATGCTCAAGGGCAAGTTCGCGTACATCGCGCCCGAGTACCTGCTGGGCAAGAAGGCGGACCGCCGCGCCGACGTCTGGGGCGTGGGCGTGCTCGCGTGGGAGCTCGTGACCTCGGAGCGCCTCTTCCGTCGCGACACGGACGCGGACACCCTGCGCGCGGTGATGGACGAGCCGGTCCCCGCTCCGTCGACGGTCCGGCCGGAGCTGCCCGCCGAGCTCGACGCGGTGCTCATGAAGGCGCTCGCGCGTGATCCGGCCCAGCGCTACGCCAGCGCGCGCGAGCTGGGGCGGGACCTCGCGCGCTGCGCGAACGTGGAAGAGGGCATCGTGCACGCCGATCTGGCGGAGTGGCTGCAGTCGCTCTTCCCGGGGGCGCACGCGCGGCGCCAGTACGAGCTCGAGCTGGCGGGGCAGCGACACGAGGAGGGCGTCGCGTCGTCGCGCCCCCCGCCGCCGCCCGACGTCGAGCCGACCCGGCTCTACGAGCGCCTCGAGGCGCCGCCGCCCAGCCCCGTGCGCGATCGCCCGCACATCAACCCGCCGCCCGAGATCACCGCGCCCATGCGCGCGCCGCGGACCCCGTGGCTCGTGGCCGGCGCGCTGCTGCTCGGCTGCACCATCGGAGGCCTCGCGGTCCACCTGAGCGCCGACGTGGTGGCCGCCGATCCGGCCCGCTCGACGCCGACGACGACTCCGGTGACGCCGCCCGAGCCGGCCGAGCCCCCGAGCCGCCCCGCGCCCATCCCGCGCCTGCAGCTCCAGGCCGGCGTGGGCCTCGCGCACGGGCCCTACGTGGTCGAGGTGAGCGAGGGGGAGGACGACGCGCTCCTGCTGAGCATCCGTCGCGAGCCCGCTCCCGAGGCGCCAGAGACGCAGCCGCCCGAGCCTCGGCGCCGGGCGAGGCGCACCACACAATCCGATTCCCAAGCTCCCGCCGCGCCCGCGTACGTGCGCCTCGCGACCGAGCCGAGCGCCGCGTCGGATCGCGCGCGACGCCTCGCCGCGCCGTGACTACTCGGTCGCGCCCTCGGTCATCGCGTGGCCGACCTCGGGGTGGAGCCCCGCCCCGGCGAGGAGCACGTCCCGCAGCTCGCGCGCGGGCAGCATCGACGGATCCTCCTCCAGCACCGCCGAGAGCCGCTCGAGCGCCCCCTCGCCGTCGCCCAGGCGCGAGAGCGCGTAGGCCTGGTTGTAGAGGGCCAGGACCGCGAAGCGATGGGGGGTCGCGCTCCCGAGCAGCACCCCGCGGAGTCGGTCGAGCCTGGGCCGCGCGCGCCAGACACGCTCGCTGCGCTCGAACGCCTCGAGCCCTTCCGTGAAGCGGCCGCGACGGATCAGGACGATGCCCCGTCGGTGATCACGGCAGAGCCCGACCCGCACCACGAAGATCCGGAACGCGAGGAACCCGAACACACCCACCAGGGTGGCGAACGGATGGGACAGGCCCGCGAGGTAGGGCAGCGCGATGGCCGCGCCGAGGGGCACCAGGGTCAGCAGCTGGCTGCCGAGCCGCGAGGGGCGAACGACGGATGCGTGGTCGGCCATCGCGGCAGGATACGCGTCGCGGCCCAGGATCTCGACGACCGGGCGCGGCGCTGCGACGGCTCGGCGCCCCGTGACGACCGCCCGCGCCGCCACGGAAACAATGGCGGCGCGCGAGCCGTCGGTCACACGTGCGTCGCTTCGTCCACTGGCTCGCGGCCGCGATCGCCTTCTTCGGAGCCGCCCGCGGGGTCGCGGCGTGGCACGGGCGCGACGCCGACGCGCTCTTCGACGGGGAGCTCGAGGCGCAGCGGGAGCGGGCGCGCGCGATGGACGCGTGGACCGAGGCCGACCTGGACCGCGGAGACTTCGCGACCGGCTCGGCGCGCTTCGACGGAGAGTGGCTCTTCGCGACCCGCATGATGGCCGTGCTCGGCTACGCGCAGACCGCGCTCGCGAACCCGGCGCTCCGGGACGAGAACCTCGCGCGCATGGACGACTGCCTCGACCGGCTCACCCACCCCGACGCGCGCCGCTTCGATCGCGAGGCGTGGGGACACGACGCGCTGGCCGATCTCGGGACCACGCGTGATCACGTCGGCTACCTCGGCTACCTGTCGCTCGCGCTGGCCGTCACCCGCGCGGTGAACCCCGAGACGCGCCACGCCGCGCTCGAGGCGCGCGTCATGCGGCACCTCGTCGAGCGCGCCGCGGCGAGCGAGACGGGCCTGCTCGAGACCTACCCGGGCGAGGTCTACCCCATCGACAACACGAGCTTCTTCGGGGCGCTGGGGCTGCACGACCGGATCACGGGTGAGGACCACACGCTGCTCCGCGCGCGCCTGAGCCGGACCCTCGAGGTGCGCTACCGCGACCCGCGCACGGGGCTGCTCTATCAGCGCGTGGACCCCGACGACGGCGCGCCCCTCGACGGCCCGCGCGGCTCGGGCACCGCGCTCGCCGCCTACTTCCTGTCGTTCGGCGACGCCCCGCTCAGCCGCTCCCTCTACGGCTCCATCCGCGGCCACCTCGTCCGCAGCACGCTCGGCTTCGGGACCACACGCGAGCACCCCGCGGGCACGGGCGGCTGGGGCGACGTGGACTCGGGCCCCGTGCTGCTCGGCCAGGGGGTGAGCGTGACCGGCTTCACCCTCGCGCTCGCCCGCATGTACGGAGACCGCGAGACCTTCCGCGCGCACTGGGCCACGGCGAGCTTCTTCGGCGGGCCCGTCGACGGACACCACGCGATGGGCGGCCCGATCGGCGACGCGCTGCTCTTCGCTCTGACGAGCGCGCTGCCGCCCCGCTACTGGGAGAACACGTGAAGGCGGCCTCCGTGATCCTCGGGCTCTGCGCCCTGACCTTCGTCGCCGATCACGCGCTCGCCGCCTGGGCCGTCGAGACGAACGCCGCCGCCGCGTTCCTCTCCCCCGCGGGCGCGTCCCTCGAGCAGCTCCTCATCGCCGCGCTCTTCCTCCTGGTCCGCATTGGCGGCGCGCTGCTCGTCTGCGTCACCGCGGCGTGGGGGGCGGGACGGGTCGCCTCGTGGGCCCTGTCCGGCGTGGCCACGCGCGGGACACGGAGTGGCTACAGGAACCGTCACCCCGGCCGTTGAGGGCGCGGTAGGTCCCCGCCCCTCTCTGTCGGTCGCGCGCGGTAGCTGCGAACTTCGGCTTGCGTCCCCGTTGGAAGAGTCCTAGAGACCGTCCCCCTTCGACGGGCGCTCATCGAGAGCGCCCTCTTTTCCACTGAGCGCCGCCCCGCCACGGGGCCGTCCGCCGCACCAGCCGCACCCGTGTGCGAGCGTCGAAGTGCGTCCGAACGAACCGTCCGTGAGCCGCGGCGCCCACAAAGCAGTACTCCGTGCTCGATCGCTTGAAGGAGCAGTGGCTCCAAACCCCTCGCGCCGATCTCCTGGCCGGCGCCGTCGTCGCTCTCGCCCTCATCCCCGAGGCCATCGCGTTCTCGATCATCGCCGGCGTCGATCCGGCGGTGGGGCTCTACGCCTCGTTCTGCATCGCGGTGATCATCGCGTTCGCGGGCGGCCGCCCCGCCATGATCTCGGCCGCCACCGGCGCGATGGCGCTCGTCGTGGTGCCGCTCGTGCAGCAGCACGGCCTGCCGTACCTGCTGGCCGCGACGATCTTCACCGGCGTCATCCAGATCGTCTTCGGGCTGCTCAAGCTCGGGCGCTACATGCGCTTCGTGCCGAAGGCGGTGATGACGGGCTTCGTCAACTCGCTCGCCATCCTGATCTTCCTCGCCCAGCTCCCGCAGCTCGCGGGCGGCGGCGTGATGACCTACGCGATGGTGATCGCCGGGCTCGGCATCATCTACGGCCTGCCGCGGATCACGAAGGCGATCCCCTCGCCGATGGTGGCCATCCTCGCGCTCACCGCGCTGACCTGGACCTTCGGGTGGGACGTGCGCACGGTCGGTGACCTCGGCGCGCTCCCGAGCGGGCTGCCGATGCTCGCGCTGCCCGCGGTGCCGCTCAGCCTCGAGACGCTGGCCATCATCGCGCCCTACTCCTTCGCGCTGGCGCTGGTCGGCCTCATCGAGAGCCTCCTGACGGCGAAGATCGTCGACGAGGCGACCGAGACCGAGAGCGACAAGCACCGCGAGTCGCGCGGGCAGGGCATCGCCAACATCGTCGCCGGCTTCTTCGGCGGCATGGCGGGCTGCGCGATGATCGGGCAGTCGGTCATCAACGTGAAGTCCGGCGGACGCAGCCGGCTGTCGACCCTCGCGGCCGGCGTGATCCTCCTGATCCTCGTGGTCGGGCTCGGCCAGTGGGTGGCGCGCATCCCGATGCCGGCCCTCGTGGCCGTGATGGTCATGGTCTCGATCAGCACCTTCGACTGGTCGTCGATCCCGCGCCTGGTGGTGATGCCGCGCAGCGAGGCGATCGTGCTCGTGGTGACGGTGGCGGTGGTGGTGACCACGCACGACCTCTCCAAGGGCGTGATCGCGGGCGTGGTCCTGAGCGCGCTCTTCTTCGCGCGCGTGGTCGGCAAGCTCATCACGGTGGCGCGCGAGGAGGACGCGGCGAACGGCGTCTGCACCTACCGCGTGCAGGGCCAGCTCTTCTTCGTGTCGGTCGACGATCTGCTCGGCGCGATCCGCTTCGAGGCCGCGTTCCCGCTCGTGGTCCTCGATCTCAGCGACTCGCACATCTGGGACGACTCCGCGGTGGCCGCGATCGACAAGATCGTGCTCCGCCTGCGCGCGCTCGGCGTGCGCGTGGAGCTGCGCGGCATGAACGAGGCGTCGGCGTCCCTGCTCGGCAAGCTCGCCGCGCACGACGAGGGCGCGTCGCAGGCGCCCGGTCACTGACCCCGACGCCTGCCGCTGCGCTGCTCGCCCTGGCGCTGGCGGGCCAGCGCGGGGACGGTGAACGGGCACAACGCGCCTCAGCAGCTTCTCGGGCGCCGGAGGCAAAGCCAAGGTCGCCCGATGGCCTCGTGCGACCGCGGCGGGTGACTAGGCCCAAATCCAGCGCCTCGTTCCACGATGTGCCTGTATTTGGGGCTAGAAGCGCCGCAGGCGCGTCGTTTTCGGGTGAAGCGAAGGCGGCTTTGCCGCCGCAGCGAGGGGCTTTTGCGAAAAGCCCCTGACTAGAAT